>JAEXNZ010000049.1 GCA_023439425.1 Pseudomonadota bacterium | reverse complement strand
ACACGTGGACGGCGAAGGCGTGGTCGGCGAGCAGCCGCGCCTGCGCCCGGGTGAAGAGTTCCGTTACACCTCCGGTGTCATGCTGGAAACCGAGCACGGCACGATGCAGGGCCATTACGACATGGTGGCCGACGATGGCACCGAGTTCGCGGCCACCATCGAGCCGTTTGTTCTGGCCATTCCACGCACACTGCACTGACGGAGGCGCACGCAGGAGTGTCTGGGCCATCGGCGACCTGCAGGGCTGCTATGAGGTCACCCAGCGGTTGCTGGAGAAGATCCGCTTCGACCCGGCGGTAGACAAGCTGTGGTTCTGCGGCGACCTGGTGAATCGCGGCGGGCAATCCCTGGAAACGCTGCGGCTGGTGCATTCGCTGCGCGAGAGCAGCGTGGTGGTGCTGGGCAACCATGACCTGTCGCTGCTGGCGGTGGGTGCGCGCACCGAAGAAGAGCAGCGCAAGGTCAACCCGGACCTGCTGCGGGTGGTGCAGGCCGAGGACCGCGACGTGCTGCTGGACTGGCTGCGCCTGCAGAAGCTGGTGCACGTGGACCGCGAGCTGGGCTGGATGATGGTGCACGCGGGGCTGGCCCCGAAGTGGACCACGCAGCTGGCCGAGAAGCATGCGCGTGAAGTGGAAGCGCAGCTGCACGGCAACGGCTACCGCAAGCTGTTCCGCAACATGTACGGCGACAAGCCGATCTGGTCGCCGGGCCTGACCGGCTACGACCGTTCGCGGGCAATCATCAACATCCTCACGCGCATGCGTTACTGCACGCCGCGCGGGCGGATCGGCATTGAAGACAAGGGCACGCCGGGCACCCAGGAACAGGGCTTATACCCGTGGTTCGAGGTGCCGGGCCGGGTCGAGCGCGACCTGAAGGTCGTGTGCGGCCATTGGTCGGCGCTGGGTTTGACGATCACCCAGGGCGTGCATGCCATTGATACCGGCGCAGTGTGGGGCGGCAAGCTGACCGCACTGCAGCTGGATACCGACGAACTGCGCGTGGTGCAGGTACCGGGCCGCGACGTGCCGAAGCCGGAAGCACCGCCGCGCCCGCCGCAGCCGCGCCGCGAAGGCGGCGGTGGCGGTGGCGGCAACGCGCAGCCGCAAGGTCGTCCGCGCGGATCGCGCCGCCGTGGACCCCGTCGCGAGCAGCAGGGCCAGCCGCAACGTCCGCCACGCGAATCGGGCGGCAACGACGGCGGCACGACGGCCTGATCGCGCACGCTCTGTAGAGCCGGGCTTGCCCGGCTGCCTTTGGTTTATCGGGAGTTTCAGATGGGCAATAGGGACATTGCACTGGTATTGGGCATCTGGATGGTGCTGGTGGGGGGCTGCCAACGCGGTGCGCCCCCTGAAGCAGCCCATGCTCCCGCTCCGCCTCAGCCTTCGATCACATCGGCGCCACCGGTAGCCTCACCGCCACTGGTGGCCGCAGCGCGCGCACAGATCGGCCGCACGGTGCTGTACGACCCTGCCTACGTGGTGTTGGGTTATCCGGGCGGCGACGTGCCGGAAGATCGTGGGGTGTGCACGGACGTGATCGTGCGTGCGTTGCGCGAACAGGGCCTGGACCTGCAGGCACGTATCCATGAAGACATGCGCGCGGATTTCAGCAGCTATCCGTCGTTGTGGGGCCTGACCCGCCCGGACCGCAACATCGACCACCGCCGGGTGCCGAACCTGATGCGCTGGTTCGAGCGCCAGGGCTGGGAGCAGTCTTCCTCGTTCAAGGCCAGCGACTTTGCCGCCGGCGACATCGTGGCGTGGAAGCTGAGCGGCAGCGGCCTGCTGCACGTGGGCATCGTCTCCGACCGTCGGGCTTCGGACGGCACGCCATTGATCCTGCACAACATCGCACGCGGCACCCGCGAAGAAAACCTGCTGTTCGCGCACACCATCATCGGCCATTACCGGCCCGCTCTGGACGCGTGATCGCACCGCACTGCTCGTCTTATTGCTTGATTGCTTGATTGCGTGGATCGCGTAGAGCCACGCCCTGCGTGGCTGCGGCTGGATTCATGCGAACAGCCCTCGGCTCGCAGCTCTCCTGATTAGGCGGGTCGGTGCCCACGGTAGATCAAATGCGCCGCCTACTGACGCGCTATCGCTGACACGCAAGACATGTCGCTACGGTTCCCGCCCGACCACGCAATGATTCCCCCTGCAAAATCTCTGACGGGTAGGGTCGGTCGCAAGACGACCGCACGCACACTCCCCACATCCGGTAACGACATGCACTCATCGAAACCGCGCACACCCTCACCACGCGCACCGCATGTCAAAAACGACGAATCACAAACGGTCACTGCGACCCGTTGAAAAACACACCCCACACAAACCGCGACGCACATCACACTCTTGAATCCCTTGCCCCGCAACGGATTCCACCCACTCCGTGCCCAATGCGTCGTTTCGCCTGTTCGATTGCGCCACATCAATCTGCGCGATAGAAAAAATCGCATTCCGCTATCGCGCTGTTGGCCGCATTGTGACCACCGGGAGGTTGAAAGCTCCGCAAAAGCTCAGCTCCCTGCCATCCTGGCGGGGCAGCTTCACCTTGGAGCCTGCGTATGACATCCAGCAAGAAAAACCCCACCCGCCCCCGCATCGTCTACCACTGCCGTAAACCGCGCCGTGTGCGCGTAGAGGCGCTCACCCATCTGCGTGACGAACGCCACCCTGACGACCCGCTGATTCCCTGCACGAAACTCAAAGGCATGTGGATGTGCAAATCCGGCGGCAACGTTGGGGCGGAGTACTTCATCACCGATGGACCCCGCGCGATCCTGCTGACCATTGATGAGGCCACGGAAGAGCAGAAGCGTTGCATCGGGCATGTGAGCCACACACGCGGCGCGTGACAGCATCGGTAGCGCCGGCCGTTGGCCGGCGTTGCCTTTCTGCGCGGCGGAATCTGCTCAGCGCTGCACGATCGTCACGTACTCCAGCCTATTAAAATCAACGTCGAGCCCAAGGTACACCTGTACGCCTAGAACGTTCGCCGACCAGTACGGGCGCGATCCGGACGCGTCAGGTCGAGCCGGATACGGCACTACATCCTCCCAGAGCGGTTCATCCAACTCGATGCCGGGCGGAACCACATCAAAGAACAGCTTCGCTCGGCTGGCATCTTCGTCGTCGATTCGCAGCGCGATGTTTCGGATCTCCAGGCTGCCGAGCATTCCGCGTTCAGCACGCCACTCATTCCACGCGCCATCTCCGGTCACTTGACCTAGATGTGTCTGGAGATGCTTGCCTACCGCATCTGGATCACCCAGCTGCATAACGACCACGCGCTCAAGATCGGCCTTGAACCGCTCAGTAGGCGTTCCACGCTGTGATGCGGCCGACCGTCCTTCGCCCGCCGGATTTGAAGAAGCGGGCACTCCAACACTTGAACAAGCCGTAGTTGCTGACAATGAAACGGCAATGATGAAACACCATCGCAGATGGCAGCTGACGTCCATTCAAACCCCTTCATCTGGATAGAGCGAATCGTAGATATTGAAGGCTGCTCGCCTGGACCACAGCACCATCACAGAAGTCGCCGCGCACAGGAGAAAAATAGAAAGCGCGATTCCTGGAGTCAGCAAATCCCATAGCGCAACAATGGGCTCGCGCTTGATGAACTGATGAAGCACGAATCCCATTGGCCCAAGGAACATCGTCGTGGTCAGCGCGACCGCGAGACTGGACGACATCGTCACCAACATGTCTGCATGCTTTTCCCGGGACTTCCTGCTTCTCCTCAACGACATATGGACCTCCGTCGACCCCATGGACGAAGCCCGATGGTCGCCCGTTTTCCTGAATATGAGAAGAGCTCGTGACACGAAACGAGCAAACAGGTCAGGGGCACCATTTTTCACTGGATCGGGCTATTTCAACAAATGCTGAAATGGCCAATTCCACTGAAATGACCCTCGCACAGGTGGAGGACATCAATTGGCCGGTTATGTGGTTTTGACGGTTGCAAGTCGTCACCGGACGTTGAACGCATCCGTGCGGTCGTCTTGCGACCGACCCTACCCGTCCGACACCGTGCAAAGGGCAGATTGCCGCAGTGACACGCCATGTGTGTCAGCGATTGAGCGTCCGAAGGAGAGGCATTTGATTTCCCATGGCCACCGATTACCTGTCGAAGGTGGGTCGGGGTGGGTTTGCGGGACCGTAGAAAACATGGATGTTTTCTACGAGCCCCCATGGATGGGTTTACGGCGTGTCCCGCAATCCCATCCCGACCCGCCCGGGCAGCGATCCGATGCCCGAGGGTTGTTCGCATGAATCCAACAGCCGCCGGGCAAGCCCGGCTCTACGGGGTGGTTGCAATCGCAGGCAAGGGCACCGAAACGATGCGAGCGTCCGTAATCAGGCGGGCGCGCGCACGTAGTCTACGAAGTCGAACGCGTACTCGTGGCGGGCATCGGCGGGGTGGTGCGTGCGCGAAACCTCAGTCCACTTCGCCGGATCCACTTCCGGGAAATGCACGTCGGCGTGCACCTCCGCGTCCACCCAGGTCAGGTGCAGTGCATCGGCCTGATCCAGCAACTGCGCGAAGATCTCGCCGCCGCCGATCACGCACAACTCCTCCGCACCCTCGCCTTTGGCGATCGCCCGCGCCTCGTCCACCGAGGCCACCGCACGCATGCCGGCAAACGGCACCTGGCCGCTGCGGGTCAGCACCAGGTTGGTCCGCCCCGGTAGCGCGCGGCCCAGCGACAACGCCGTCTTGCGACCCATCAGCACCGGTTTGCCCAGCGTCAGCGCCTTGAAGTGCTGCAGGTCATCCGGCAAGCGCCACGGCAGGTCGTTGTCACGGCCAATGCCACGGTTGCGGTCCAGCGCCACGATCATCGACAGCTTCACACCGCCACCGGTGCCTTGATCGCCGGGTGCGGGTCGTAGCCGTCAATGCGGATGTCGTCGAACTGGAACCCGAACAGGTCTTTTACTTCCGGGTTCAACCACAACTTCGGCAGCGCACGAGGCTCGCGCCCCAGCTGTTCGCGTGCCTGTTCGTAATGGTTGGAATACAGGTGCGCGTCGCCCAGCGTATGCACGAAGTCGCCCACGCCCAGCCCGGTGGCCTGCGCGACCATGTGGGTCAGCAGCGCGTAGCTGGCGATGTTGAACGGCACACCCAGGAAGATGTCGCCGCTGCGCTGGTACAGCTGGCAGCTCAGCTTTCCGTCCACCACGTAGAACTGGAACAGGTTGTGGCACGGCATCAGCGCCATCTGTGAAAGCTCGCCCACGTTCCACGCACTCACCACCAGCCGGCGCGAATCCGGGTTGCGCTTGATCTCTTCCACCAGCCACTGCATCTGGTCGATGCTGCCGCCGTCGGCCGTGGCCCAGCTGCGCCACTGCTTGCCGTACACCGGGCCGAGGTCGCCGTTCTCATTGGCCCACTCGTCCCAGATCCGCACCTGGTTGTCTTTCAGGTACCCGATGTTGGTGTCGCCCTTCAGGAACCACAGCAGCTCGTGGATGATCGAGCGCAGGTGCAGCTTCTTGGTGGTGACCAGCGGGAAGCCGTCATTCAAGTTGAAGCGCATCTGCCAGCCGAACACGCTGCGCGTGCCGGTGCCGGTGCGGTCGGACTTCTCGCTGCCGTGCTCCAGCACGTGTTCCAGCAGATCCAGATACGCCTTCATGCCTTGCTTCCCTCAGCAGACGCCGGCGGGGCCACCGGCTGCAGCACCGGTGCGCGGCGCGACAGCACCAGCAGCACCAGGCCGAATGCCACCAGCGGCAGGCTCAGCAGCTGGCCGCGGGTGAACCAGTCAAACGCGAGGTACACGCCGTTGTCGGGCATGCGCACGAATTCCACCGCGAAACGGAACACGCCATACAGCAACGCAAACAGACCCGACACCAGGTAACGCTGGCGCGGCTTGGCCGACACCGCCCACAGCACCGCAAACATCACCAGCCCTTCCAGCAGCGCTTCATACAGCTGCGACGGGTGCCGCGCGTATTGATTCAGCGCGCCCGTGGCGTACTCCGCTTTCAGCGTGGCCAGGTCCATCTGGTTGAACGGGGCCGGCAGGCCACTGGGAAACACCACGCCCCAGGTGCCATCCGTGTATTTGCCCCACAGCTCGGCCCCGATGAAGTTGCCCAGCCGGCCAAAGCCCAGGCCCAGCGGAACCAGCGGCGACATGAAGTCCAGCGTGTCGAACAGGTGCAGGCGATGCTTGCGTGACCAGTACCAGCACGCAAACAGCACGCCCAACAGGCCACCGTGGAAGCTCATGCCGCCGTCCCAGACCTTGAACAGCAGCAGTGGGTTGTGCAGGAAATCGCCCAGCGCGTAGAACAGCATGTAGCCGATGCGTCCGCCCAGCACCACGCCCAGCATGGCGTAGAACAGCAGGTCGGAGAACCCGTTCGCATCCACCCCGGGCAGGCGGCCGGCTGCAATGCGCTTGCGGCCCAGCCACCAGGCGGCAATGAAGCCCAGCAGGTACATGATGCCGTACCAATGCACCTGGACCGGCCCAAGCGAGATGGCAATGGGGTCGATGTCGTGGAAATAGATCATGGGCAGCGCCTTGCAGGTCAGCGGGTATTCTACGGCGGCCCACCGCCCCGCTGCCCGCCCGCGGGCTACAACAGCTGGGGCGTGTTCGGCAGCCCGTCATCCTTGGACCCGCTGCCGGGCGGATAGTGCCGCGCCAGCAGGTCCGAGACCTCGCCCACCGCCCGCAACACAGCATCCTGCAGGGCCCCTTCGCGCAGTTGCTGTTGCATGTGTTCGCACACCGCCTGCCACTGATCCTCACCGACCTTGCCGCGCAGGCCGCGGTCGGCGACCAGTTCGATGGCGTGGTCGGCCAGCAGCAGGTAGATGAGCACGCCGTTGTTGTGCTCGGTGTCCCAGGTGCGCAGCTGGGCAAAGGCCTGTTCGGCGCGCTCGCGCGGGGTCACTCCGTGCCACAGCGCCGACCAGGGCAGGTCCGCCTCCACCGCGAACATCACCTGCCCGCCGTGGCGCCGCTCGCCGGCGGTGATCGCCTCGGTGATCGCCTGCAGGCGCTCGCCGGGGAAGGCCCGTTGCACCGACGGAGCCCAGAAGTGCCGCCATGCGCGCATCACCAGCCCCCCGAGGCACCACCGCCTCCCGATCGCCCACCGCCACCGCCCCAGCCGCCTCCACCACCGAAGCCGCCACCGCCGCCAAATCCACCGCCCCCACCCCAGCCACCGCCGCCCCAGCCGGTGTTGCGGGCGAAGCGGCCGGCCCGGCCTGAGGACAGGCTGATCAGCAGGCCAATCACCCCGGCCACACCACTGGCCAGCCACAGCGAGGTGAACAGGAACGCGGCCACGGCAGCCCCACCGCCGCCGAGCAGGGCACGCAGCGGACGGGGCAGGCCGCCCAGCAGGGTGCGCAGGAAGGTGCCGACGAAGAAGCCGATCATCAGGGCGACCGGCCACACATCCCCGCTGCTTTCGCCACGCGTGCGGTGGTCGCTGACCGGCGCGGGCAGTTCCTCACCGTCGATCAGCTTGACCAGCGCGCCGGTGGCGTCGGTCAGCCCGCCGGCATAGTCGTTGTTGCGGAACTTGGGGGCCAGGTATTCCTGGATGACCCGGTTGGCGATGGCATCCGGGATCGCGCCTTCCAGCCCATAGCCCGGTTCGATACGCACCCGGCGGTCGTCCTTGGCCACCACCAGCAGCACGCCGTCATCCACGCCCTTGCGGCCGATCTGCCACTGCTCGAACACCCGCTGGGTGTACTGGGCGATGTCTTCCGGCGCGGTGCTGGGCACCATCAGGATCTGCAGCTGGCTGCCCTTGCGCTGCTGCAAGGCCAGCGCCTGGTCCACCAGCGCCTGCTTGCTGGCCGCATCCAGAGTGCCGGTGGTGTCGACAACCGGCGAATCCATCGCCGGGATCGCGGCTGGGTTCTGCGCCCACACGGCCGCCCCCGGCCACAGCAGGGCCAGGCTCAGCACCAGCCACCACGCCGGTGCACGCAGCCGAAGGGCGCTCATTGGCTCAGTTCGCCGGTTGCGGCGGAGCCTGCTGCTGCGGAGCCGGAGCAGGAGCCGGAGCAGGCGGCTGATTGCCGAACTTCACTGCCGGCGGCTGCGAAATCTGCGCCTCGTTCTCCACCGTGAAGTTCGGCTTGGTGTCATAGCCGAAGATCTTGGCGGTGATCAGCTGCGGGAACGAGCGGATGTAGGTGTTGTAGTCCTGCACCAGCTGGATGTAGCGGCCGCGCGCCACGGTGATGCGGTTCTCGGTGCCTTCCAGCTGGGCCTGCAGGTCGCGGAAGCCCTGGTCGGATTTCAGGTTCGGGTAGTTCTCGGTCACCACCAGCAGCCGCGACAGCGCCCCGCTCAGCTCGCCCTGGGCGGCCTGGAACTGCTTCAGCGACTCGGCATCGTTGGCGTTGACGTTCATCTGACCGACGCGGGCGCGGGCGTTGGTGACGTCGGTGAGCACCTGGCGTTCCTGGTTGGCATAGCCTTCCACGGTCTGCACCAGGTTGGGGATGAGGTCGGCGCGGCGCTTGTACTGATTGAGCACTTCGGCCCAGCCTGCCTTTACCTGTTCATCTTTCTGCTGGATGGCGTTGTAGCCACAGCCGGACAGCAACACGGCAAGGGTGGCCAGGAACATCATTCGGGTGAACGATTGCATGACCGGCTCCGGATTCAGGGGTTTGCGGGCCGGAGGATTCCATGAATGGGGTTAATTCCCCGTAATGGCAAAGGGCCGCCCAATGGGCGGCCCTTTGCTGTGTCGCGGGTACCGACCAACGGTCGGTACCTACCGGGTCACCAGTTACCGGCACCCGGCACGTTGTGCGCCACCGCGCGACGGCGCATCAGCAGGTTCAGCCACTCCACCAGCACCGAGAAGCCCATCGCGGCATAGATGTAGGGCTTGGGCACGTGCACGTCCAGGCCGTCCAGGATCAGCACTGCACCGATCAGCAGAATGAAGGCCAGGGCCAGCATCTTCACGGTTGGGTTGGCATCGATGAAGCGGCCCAGCGGGTTGGCCGCCAGCAGCATCACCGCCACCGACAGCAGGATGGCCGCGACCATCACCGGGACGTGGTCGGCGATGCCGACGGCGGTGATCACCGAATCCAGCGAGAACACGATGTCCATGATCCCGTTCTGCGCGATCACCGTGCCGAACGCGGCCGCTGCCGTGGTCGTGGTGGGGTCCTGG
>JAEXNZ010000031.1 GCA_023439425.1 Pseudomonadota bacterium | reverse complement strand
CGTGGAACTGGTCCCGGGCGACCCGATCCTGGGCCTGACCGAGGCATACAACGCCGACAGCCGTTCGACCAAGGTCAACCTGGGCGTGGGCATCTATTACGACGAGAGCGGCCGCATTCCGCTGCTGCGCGCCGTAAAGCAGATTGAACAGCAGCTGGCCAACGAGGCCAAACCGCGCGGCTACCTGCCGATCGACGGGCTGCCGGCCTACACCCAGGCCACCCGCGAACTGGTGTTCGGCAAAGACTCGCCGCTGCTGGCCGCTGGCCGCGTGGCCACCTCGCAGACCATCGGCGGCAGCGGTGCGCTGCGCGTGGGCGCGGACCTGCTGCACAAGCTGCTGCCGCACGCCACCATCGCCATCAGCAACCCCAGCTGGGAGAACCACCGCGCCGTGTTCGGTGCCGCTGGCTTTGACGTGGTGGAATACACCTACTTCGACGCCGCCACCCACGGCGTGGATTTCGCCGGCATGCTGGCCGACCTGGAAAAGCTGCAGCCGGGCACCGTCGTGCTGCTGCACGCGTGCTGCCACAACCCGACCGGTGCCGACCTCACGGTTGAGCAGTGGAAGCAGGTCGCGCAGCTGCTGAAGGACCGCCAGCTGTTCCCGTTCATCGACATGGCCTACCAGGGCTTCGACAAGGGCATCTTCGAAGATGGCGCCGCGGTGCGCATCATCGCCGAAGCCGGCATCGACAGCTTCGTGGTTGCCAACTCGTACTCCAAGTCGTTCTCGCTGTATGGCGAGCGCGTGGGTGCGCTGTCGGTGGTGGCTCCAGACGCAACCGCCGCCAAGGCCGTGCAGTCGCAGGTGAAGCGCATCATCCGCACCATCTACTCCAGCCCGTCGAACCACGGCGCTGCGCTGGTGGCCGGTGTGCTGACCAGCCCGGAACTGCGCCAGATGTGGGAACAGGAACTGACCGAGATGCGCGAGCGCATCCACGCCCTGCGTCACGGCCTGGTGCAGAACCTGGTCGCCGCCGGCGCACCGGAGTTCGCCTTCATCAACGACCAGGCCGGCATGTTCTCGTATTCCGGCCTGACCCGCCCGCAGGTGGACCGGCTGCGTGACGAGTTCGGCATCTACGCCGTCGGCACCGGCCGCATCTGCGTGGCCGCGCTGAACCAGGGGAACCTGGAGTACGTGGCCAAGGCCGTGGCGACTGTCGCCAAGGGCTGATTCAACGCAACACGTTGCACGCAGAACGGCCGCCATGTGCGGCCGTTCTGTTATCGGTGGCGTACGACTGTTAGTCGTACGACGGCGCAAAGCGCCGCGCTTTCCGCGCAACCTGTAACCGTTTACGCCAACCCCGCGCCTCGTAATGCCCTGCCGAACGGGCCACAATACGGCCCCCGAATGTCTTTGGCAGTCATTTCATGTCCCGTACGTCGCTCACCCGGTACCTGATCGAAGAACAGCATGCCGGCCGCATCAACGCCGACCTGCGCCAGCTCATCGCCGTCGTCGGCCGCGCCTGCACCAGCATCTCCATCGCCGTGAGCAAGGGCGCACTGGGCGGCGTGCTCGGTGACGCCGGCACCGGCAACGTGCAGGGCGAAGCGCAGAAGAAGCTGGACGTGATCAGCAACGAGATCCTGCTCGAAGCCAATGCCTGGGGTGGCCACCTCGCCGCCTGCGCCTCGGAAGAAATGGACCACTGCCAGCCGGTGCCGGACACTTACCCGCGCGGCGACTTCCTGCTGCTGTTCGATCCCCTCGATGGCAGCTCCAACATCGACGTGAACGTGTCCGTCGGCACCATTTTCTCGGTGCTGCGCTGCCCGCCGGGCACCGAGCAGCCGAATGATGAAAGCTTCCTGCAGCCAGGCACCGCGCAGATTGCCGCCGGCTACTGCATCTACGGGCCCAGCACCCAGATGGTGCTGACCACCGGTCACGGCACCCACGCCTTCACCCTGGACCGCGAGAAGGGTGAGTTCGTGCTGACCACGCCGAACATGCAGATTCCGGCGGACACCCAGGAGTTCGCCATCAACATGTCCAACCAGCGGCACTGGGAAGCCCCGATGCAGAGCTACGTGCAGGACCTGCTGGCCGGCAAGGAAGGCGCGCGCGGCAAGAACTTCAACATGCGCTGGATCGCCAGCATGGTCGCCGACGTGCACCGCATCCTCACCCGCGGCGGCATCTTCATCTACCCGTGGGACAAGAAAGACCCGAGCAAGGCCGGCAAGCTGCGCCTGATGTACGAAGCCAATCCGATGGGCCTGCTGGTGGAACAGGCCGGCGGTGCCGCCACCACCGGCCGCGAGCGCATTCTGGACATCCAGCCGGACCACCTGCACCAGCGCGTGCCGGTGTTCCTTGGCTCGAAGAACGAAGTGGCCGAAGCCACCCGTTATCACCGCGAGCACGACGCCAAGAACGGCTGATGCACGCACGCGGGGGTTGGCCGCCGGCTGACCCCTGCAATATGTGGAATCTGTCACATGGCAACGGCGTGACATCGCGCGTGGCAACGGTCAACATCGGGGGCGAACGCTCACGGACCGACTCATGACCGCCGAAACGCCGCGCGATTTCATTGAAGTAATCCACAACGCCATCCCCGCCGAGGCGTGCGCCGCCATCCTGGCGCAGATGCGCGCCAGCGCCCAGCTGCAGCCCGGTGAAGTAGGCAGCGGTGTATTCCCGGAACTCAAGCACAGCAAGGACCTGCGCATCAGCGGCCGCGCCGAATGGCAGCAGGTGGAAATGCTGCTGCAGCAGGCCGTATTCAAAGGCGTATTGAGTTATCTACGCCGTTATCCACAGGCGTTGATCTCGCCGTTGATGTTGCAGGTTCAAGACACTGACGGCAGTGCGCGTCGGCTGTCTGCCGATGACTTCCCCGCCATGGAAGACGCCCAGCTTTCCGAACTGGCCCGTACGTGCCTGCGCCCCGGTGCCATCAACCTGCAATGGTATGCGGCGGGCGAGGGGGGTTATCCGTACTGGCACTGCGAGTTGTATCCCCGCGATCCGGCGGGCGAGACGTTGCACCGGCACCTGCTGTGGACGCTGTACCTCAACGACGACTTCCAGGCTGGGGAAACCGAGTTCCTGTTCCAGGAGCGGAAGATCGCGCCGCGTACCGGCAGTCTGTTGATTGCACCGACGGCGTTCACGCATACGCATCGGGGCAACCGACCCGAAGGTGGGGACAAGTTCATTGCGACGAGCTGGATTCTGTTCCAGAGCGCGCAGCGGTTGTATGGTGGCGGCTGATCCAGCCTCCAACCGTCACCACGTGACGGAAATCGGAACCTTGGACGAAACCCGGTAGGTATCGACCGTTGGTCGATACCCATCCCAAACCGTTCGCGCTGCCAATCGCCGGCGACGCACGATTGGCTCTTCGCGACAATTCGAATTTGTCTGCGCCATACGCGTCATTCCGCTAACGAGATGCCCAAACTGCGCGCCGGATCACGCTAGCTCGCCGCAAACGCGGAATTTCCGGGTCAATCCCGACATACGAGCCCCGCCCCGGCCGTGTCGCAAAAAGCCAATGAAAACAAATTGCTTTGCGCGCTAAGGGCACCGCTGCATGTTGGCTCCGGGAGCTCAAAACTCCGACCAAACCAAAATGATCAAGGTCCCACGTCGGGAGGGTGGCTAATACAACACCCTCATGTGGGAATACGCCCGCCGTCTGGTTTGTCGCGGTTTTGACCTCCCGACTTCCCCTCGCCCTAGTGGCGAGGGTGTTCCTTCCAGCCGGAGTCATCACATGCATCAGCAGTTCGATCAGCCGCAGGAAGCAGTATCCAGCACCACCGCCCCGCGCCCGAGCACGCGGCACTTCCCCAACGTCCACTCCGTCCCAACGGACCTGCAGGAACAGGAAGCGGCAACGCCTTCCATCTACCTGCGCGGCCCCTGGCTACGTCGCCTCGGCTTTGAACCCGGCGATCAGATCCGCGCCGACTGCACGCCGGGTGAAATCACCATCACCCTGGCCACGCCCTCACCCAACCCAGACGCGGCAATCGTGCGCTTCACTGAGGTAGGCGGCGGCTAAGCGCTTGCGAATGGCAAGGAAACGGCCGGCCCCTGGCCGGCCGCATCGGGATCCAACCATGCACGTAAATCCGCTTCGGTAGGGTCGCACGCCAGTCGACCGCCGATATCAATGATCAGCGCGGCGAAGGCCGAACGGCCACCGATCCAGTGCCTCCCCTCGCATTGACCCAACGTCACTCCCTGTGGATCTATACTGGATCCAGCACTGCCCTGTACCGCGAACGACCGGTCACTCATCAAAGGAAGATGAAGCATGCGAACCAACAGAGCACACAGATCACACGCGGTCCTGCTGTCTCTCACAATCGCCGTTCTCTGCGTATCACTGCCGGCGCTCTCGCAGGTACCCAACGCAGCTGGAAAGCCTGCCTCACAGATGGATGCATGCGATCGGGCAGAGGCTGAGAAGCTGCTCAACGTAGAGCTGCAGCGCGTAGTGGATGCACAGCCAAAGCTGCCTGGGCAGAAGCACATCGTGATTGCTACCCATCTGTCCATGAAGGAACGACGTCTTTTCATCGACTTCGGTCGCGACTCTGTGCCCGAAAAGTCAGGTGCTGCATCCGAGCGCCAATGCCACGAACTTTCCGTAGAGGCGCTTACGATCCTCAATGGAATCGTAAGCGTCAACGGTTTCACCTGCACGTATGGTGGCAAGGACATCTTTCACTACCACCCGGAGGCTCCCGCGAGAATCTAGGCTTGCCGCGGCTGGCCTTAGCACTCAGTGACACGCCACACACACAATAAACCGTGGTGTCCTTGATCAGCGTTGAACGAAGTCACACGTATTGCTTCAGCTTGAGCACGTCGTATAGTAACGGCCCGACCTGTACCGTCTTGAGGCGGACTTCCAGGTCAGGAGAATAGATCCCCATCTAAAAATTGATGGGGATCTATGACAGACGTAACCTTGCCGGCAACCAGTTCATTTCGTAATGAACCGCGCCGTAGATTCAGTCGAGAGTACAAGCGCCAGGTGGTCGAAACGGTATTGGCGTCTCCCAGTTCGCTTGCCCGCGTAGCGCGTGAACATGACCTGAACCACAACCAGCTGTCGCGCTGGCGACGCGAGTACCAGCGCGGCATGTACGACTCGCCGAACGCCTCGCCACGTTTGCTGCCGGTTTGCCTGGACACCAGCTCAGCGCAAGAAGCAGCCGTGCCGGTCGCGGCACGCGCAGCGGCACCCATGATGAGTCCCGCACTGGAGCTGCACCTTCCCAAGGGCAAGGTGGTGATCCGAGAGGCGATGACGATGCCGTTGCTGCGCCAGGTGATCGAGGCCATGCAATGATCGGTCTTCCCGCGGGCACCCGCGTATGGCTGGCGGCCGGCACCACCGACATGCGCCGTGGCTTCGATGGGCTGGCCTCCATCGTGCAGCACACGCTGCTGGAGGATCCGTTCAGCGGCCACGTGTTCGTGTTCCGGGGTCGTCGGGGCGATCGCATCAAGGTGTTGTGGTGGAGTGGGGACGGCATGTGCCTGCTGGCCAAGCGCCTGGAACAGGGTCACTTCGTGTGGCCCGCGGCCGAGTCGGGCGCCGTGCATCTGACGACAGCCCAGCTCTCGATGCTGCTCGAAGGCATTGACTGGCGCCGCCCTGCGAGGACCGCCAAGCCAACGCAAGCATGAGCTTGTGGTAGGTGGTTTTATGTAGCTATGCCATTGATTTGTATGGAGTAATGGCGCCAATCCGGGTAAAATGGTGGCCATGCAAACCCGTGCCCCGATACCCGATGACATCGACGCCCTGAAGGCGTTGGTAGCCGATCTCGGGGCCGAGATGCAGGCGCTGCGCAGCGAGCGCGATGCGCTCAAGCAGGCCGGGCGCGACGACAAGAACGAGATCCAGCACCTGAAGCTGTTGCTGGCCAAGCTGCAGCGCATGATGTTCGGCCAGAAGTCCGAGAAGCTTGCCCGCCAGATCGATCAGCTGCAGCTCGAACTCGAAGAGCTGCACATCAACCAGGGCGAGCGCGAACCGGCATCACAAGCGCCTGCGGCTGCCGCTCGTCCGGCGCCACAGCGCCGTCCCTTGCCCGAGCATCTGCCCCGCGATATCCAGGAACACCTGCCGCAAGAGGCAGCCTGCCCGGACTGCGGCGGCGCCTGGAAGCAGCTGGGCGAGGACGTCAGCGAAGTGCTGGAGTTCGTGCCGGCCAGCTTCAAGGTCGTGCGCCATGTGCGCCCGCGCCTGGCCTGCACGTGCTGCGATCGCATGGCACAGGCGCCGGCTCCCAGCCGGCCGATTGCCCGCAGCTATGCCGGGCCCGGACTGCTGGCCCACGTGTTCGTGAGCAAGTACGCGGATCACCTGCCGCTCTACCGCCAGTGCCGCATCTATGAGCGCGAAGGCGTGGATCTGAGCGAGAACACTCTGGCCGACTGGGTGGGCGCGGGGCACCAGCTGCTGCGCCCGCTGCTCGATGCGCTTCACCGCCACGTGTTCGCCGCGCGCAAGCTGCATACGGACGACACGCCGGTGCCCGTGCTCATGCCCGGCAAGGGCAAGACGCAACAGGGACGGTTGTGGACCTATGTGCGTGATGATCGCCCGCATGGGGCCAGCGCAGCACCCGCAGCCTGGTTCCGCTACTCGCCAGACCGCAAAGGCATCCATCCGCAAACGCACCTGAAGGACTTCACGGGTGTACTGCAGGCTGATGCCTTCGCCGGCTACAACGAAGTCTATGCCTCGGGGCGTATCGTGGAAGCGGCCTGCTGGGCGCATGCCCGACGCAAGATCTACGACATCCACGCCAGCCGGCCCACGCCGCTGACCGCGCACTTCCTCGAGCAGGTCGCAGGGCTCTATGAGATTGAGGCCGATATCCGGGGCAAGCCGCCCGATGTACGGCGCACCGCTCGACAAGAAAAGGCCCGGCCCATCGTCACGGCACTGCACGCGTGGCTGCTGGAGCAATTGCCTGCGCTCTCGCGCAAGTCGCCCACGGCCGATGCCATCCGCTATGCCCTGAACCAGTGGCAGGCCCTGACGCGCTATCTGGAGGACGGCGAAGTCGAGATCGACAACAATGCAGCCGAGCGCTCGCTGCGCGGCGTCGCGCTGGGCCGGAAAAACTATCTGTTTATGGGCTCAGACCGTGGCGGCGAGCGTGCTGCCACCATGTACAGCCTGATGGAGACGGCCAGGCTCAATGGCGTCAACCCAGAGGCCTACCTGCGGCATGTGCTCTCGGTGATCGCCGAATACCCGGTCAACCAGGTCGCTGACCTGTTGCCCTGGAACGTGGATCTCACGTCGAACTGATTACCGCCATGCCGTCAAGACGGTACTCGGCAGGCGCTTACGTCGTATATATCCTAGACGTCCTTGAATCTGCTTGAAACGATCTGCGCAACTGCCACGACCCCGAGCAAGGAGATCGCGTAGTAGGCCCATTCGAAGTCGCTACCGCTCGCGTAGCGCTTGGTGGTGAAGATCGCGAACACAGCAAGCACGCAGAAGCAGGCCATGATGATTAGCCTGACCAACACGATGTGCTTCACGCGCTGCGCAAGCAGCGGGTCAACGGGTGTCGCCTTTGATTTCTGGAGTGTCTTCAATAGAACCTTTGGCGTTACCACGTTCTCGGTGCTTCTGGTGATGTTCCTGATGCGCATGAAGCAGACATAGAGCATGGCGACTGATAAGGCGTAGATCGGAATCAGAATTGCGACTTTCGGCTCGGTAGCACCCAAGGTGTTTCCCGCCCTGTAAGCGAGCCAGACGGAGAGCGCGAAGTACACAGCGGCCATCACCGATCCAACGGTCTTCTGAGTTCTCATATCCTCCGTCCTTCGGTTCTGTCTGTTTTGGTCATTGCACTGCTTTTTTATTTTCACGTACCTGATTGTTCGACCGTCTTCCATAGCGAGTTACCGAGCTTCGGAGTGCGGCATCCTGCCTGCTTACTGTGGCGTGTCGCTTGTGCAGCCAGATAGATACAGGGAAGGTGAGCACCAACAACGCAATGATTGGAACCGAAACCATCTGCGTACTGTGTCTCAGGATTCCTGCTACTACCATGATTCCTGCAATCAGTCCCAAGGCATGCACGTAGAACTCGAAACAGAAGCGTTTGATCAAGCCGACCTGACTCTGGATGTCGGCACCGCATGCTTTGCATCGCATCTTCACGATGCGGCTCATCGATTGATGCCAAGGAACGCCCTGGCAGCGTTCCCTGCATGCTGGGCACGTCTGGGCTGCGGGCGTCATGTCTTGGACCCCACTGTGCGTGCCTATCGGGGTTACAGCGCAATCAACTGGTTCACGATCTTCTCGCTTCGCGCCGCATCCAGCGTGCCAGACTTGCCCGCGCCCTTCTCGCTCATCTGCCACACCAGCATGACCAGAGTTCCCGGCAGGTGAACTTGGTAGTTGAAGTGAGTCTGCCCGTTCTCGTCCAGCTTCTGGTAGGCGACACCGCCGTTATTGCGAGTGACGGCGGGCACGTCGATGACGGTGTAGCCTGCGGTTCCCATGGCATCCATGTGGTCGGCGTTGATGTTCGCGCTGCGGCTCAGCTCGATGGTGAAGGAGCGCTGGGTGACCGGGTCCCACCAACCACAGGACAGCTTGGCATCCGGGTCCTTCGGGTCCATGCGGAGTTCTTCAGGAGCACGCACCAGCGGGTCCATGCCGGTGATCAGGTCGCCGGCTACGGCAACCGCCTGGGTGCAATCGCTAATCAGGAAGGCTACCTGCGGTTCGGGTGCGGGTTCTGCGTCATCGGTTGCTTCTTCTGTGCCGGTCGGCTCTGCGCTGGCTTCAACTGGCGGCTGCGCTGCATTGCAGGCGGAAAGCAGGGTGAGGGTCAGCAGGCTTAGGGCGATGGTACGGGTGGACGACATTCCATTTCTCCACGAAATTGAGGGCACCCGGCTGGGTACCGAAGGCAATTATAGTCATGCCCCTGGCGCTGTCAGGGGTTTGGTGCCCAACGTGGCGGTGAGGCGGATGTTCTGTTTCAGGTCATGTCGACACCGCATGTTGATGTGTTATCGGCGATCAACTGTCGTGCGACCCTACCAGAGCAGTCCCATCCCATCGTTACCCCATCGTTTTAGAACAACGCCCCCTGCGGCGAGTCTTCCTTGGGCGGCAACGGCCGCACGAACTTCTCGCAATCCAGCTTCGGCCAGTGGCTATGCTGGCCATCGAACCCCAGTCGCTTGCGTGCGAGCTTGAACCGGTTCGACAACAGATCCGCATACACGCCTTCGCCACGCATGCGCGTACCGAACTCGCTGGTGTAGTCCTTACCGCCGCGCAGTTGTTGAATCGTGCTCATTACATGCGCAGCGCGATCCGGGTGGTGCGTGTCCAACCAATCGCGGAACAACGGTGCCACTTCCAGCGGCAAACGCAGCAGTACGTAACCCGCACTGCTGGCACCTGCATCACGCGAGGCTTCCAGCACAGCCTCCAGTTCCGAGTCGTTGATCCATGGAATTACCGGCGCGACCATCACGCCCACTGGAATTCCAGCATCGTGCAAACGGCGCATCGCGCGAAGTCGTGCGTGCGGCGCAGAGGCACGCGGTTCCAGCTTCGCCGAGAGATGCGGGTCGAGCGAAGTGACAGAGAAATGGACGCTCACCAGCTTCTGTTCGGCCAGCGGCGCGAGCAGATCAATGTCGCGCTCCACCAATGCGTTCTTGGTGATGAGCGAGAACGGGTGCTGGGTTTCCAGCATCACCTCGATCAGCTGACGGGTAAGTTTGAGCTTGCGCTCGATGGGCTGGTAAGCATCGGTGTTGATGCCGAGGGCAATCGGCTGGGGCACGTAACCGGGCCGCGAGAATTCCTTGCGTAACAACTGCGGCGCGTTGGTCTTTGCGAACAGCTTGGTTTCGAAGTCCAGGCCGGGCGAAAGGTTGAGGTAGGCGTGGCTGGGGCGGGCGAAGCAGTACGAGCAGCCGTGTTCGCAGCCACGGTAGGGGTTTACCGATTGGCTGAAGCCGACGTCGGGGGATTTGTTGCGGCTGATGATGCTGCGCGCGGTTTCGGCGCGTACTTCGGTGCGCAGGCGCGGGGCGGCGAATTCTTCGCCTTCTTCGGTGTCCCAGCCGTCGTCCACGGCTTCGCTGGTGGTGACCTCGAAGCGGCCGGCCAGGTGGGTGGTGGAGCCTCGGCCCTTGATTGCGATTCCCATGGTTAGAGCCTAGCCGCGGGGTGTCTCGCGGGTTGAGATCGGGGTTTGGGATCGTTGTTGGCGGCGAGGGTTTTCATGGTTAGTAGTATTACTAACCACAGGGTGTTTTGGTAGTGAAAGTGTTGTGAATAGGGGGTTTGGGGCGGGGTGTGTGGGATTGGCGCCCAGGGTTATCCACAGGTTGCGCGGAGAGCAGCCGGGCAAGCCCGGCTCTACGGGAATTCGCGTGTTGCTGGCACCGCGAAGCCACGCAGGGCGTGGCTCTACGGGGGGCAGCCCGATTAGAGGAGGGCGAGGTAGCCCTTCACCGTGGCGTCGAGGCCGTCGTATAGCGCTTCGCCGATGAGGGCGTGGCCGATGGAGACTTCCAGCACATTCGGCACGGCCTGCAGGAAATCGCGGAGGTTTTCCTGCGACAAGTCGTGGCCGGCGTTTACACCCAGGCCGGCGGCTTGGGCCCGACGGGCGGCATCTGCGAACAGGGCCAACTGGACCGTGGCATCGCCGGCGGCATGCGCTTCGGCATACGGCCCGGTGTACAGCTCAACGCGGTCTGCGCCGAGGGCGGCGGCTTGCGCGATGTCGGGGTTGCCGGCGTCCACGAACAGACTCACCCTGCAGCCGTACGACTTCAGCTCGGCAATCAACGGGCGCAGGCGCTCACCGTCGCGGCCGAAGTCAAAGCCGTGGTCGGAGGTCAGCTGGCCGTCGCCATCCGGCACCAGGGTGGCCTGGGCGGGGCGGGTCTGCTCGCAGAGGGGCAGCAGGCCGGGGTAGCCCTCGCGCGGTGGCGCGAAGGGGTTGCCCTCGATGTTGAATTCCACGCCGCGCGCGCGGGTCAGCGTACTCAACGCGAACACATCCTCGGCCCGGATATGGCGTCGGTCAGGGCGCGGGTGCACGGTGATGCCGTGTGCGCCGGCGTCCAGGCAGGCGGTGGCGGCCTGCACCACGTCCGGGTCGGTGCCGCCGCGCGAGTTGCGCAGCACGGCGATCTTGTTCACGTTGACGCTGAGGTAAGTCATAGGCTCGGGGGCAGGTCGTCCGGGTCTCGCTCGGCGTCGCGGCGGGCCTGGGCCTGCTCGCGCAGCCGGCGCAGCTCGATGGGGTCGATGGCGGTGGCGATATCCCGCTGCACCTCGCCGAAGGTGGCCACGTAGCGGCCGCGGATCCAGGCGAGCAGGAACAGCAGCGCGCCGCCCAGCCACAGCATCATCATGCCGGTGGATGGGGTCTTCATGGCGAAGGCAAAACAGCCCAGCGAAAGCAGCAGGAACAGCCAGTACATTGTCATTCTCCCCGTTGACCCGCGCAGTGTAGCGCCGGGGCGGGGCGGGGTTCCACGTGGTCGCGGTTACAGCAGCGGCGAGGCCAACCGGGCGAACGCCTCGGGCACGCGGTGCAGCCACAGCGAGCGTTTGCGCTCGTTCTGGACCTGGGCGGCGGCGGCGAACTCGGCGGCCAGGATGGTTTCCAGTTTGGCCACGGTGCCGGCGTCGGTGATCATCATCGACAGCTCGAAGTTGAGCCGGAAGCTGCGGTGGTCGAAGTTGGCGCTGCCGACAATGCAGACGTCGTCGTCGGAGATGAACGCCTTGGTGTGCAGCATGCGCGGGCCGTACTCGTAGATCTTCACGCCGGCATTCAACAGTTCGTCGAAGTACGAGCGCGCGGCCTGGGTGACGAACCAGGAGTCGCTCATCTTCGGCACCAGCAGACGCACGTCCAGGCCGCCGAGCGCCGCGGAGGTGAGCGCCATGCGCGCGGCTTCGCCGGGCACGAAGTAGGGCGTCACCAGCCAGACCCTTTCCTTGGCTTCGTGGATCGCGGCGACCTGCAGGCGGTGGATCGCTTCCCATGCAGAATCCGGCCCGGATACCAGCACCTGGGTGTCGATGCTGCCGTCCTTGCGCTGGGGCATGTCATTCGGCCACAGGTGTGCCATTTCCAGCTGTTGCGGAGGCTGCCCGGTGGCGTACATCCAGTCCTCGGCGAACACCAGCTGCAGGCTGCGCACGACGTGACCTTCGAGCCGCATGTGCAGATCGCGGTACGCGTCTGGGCGTTGGGTCTCGTCTTCTTCGTCGGTGATGTTGATGCCACCGGTGAACGCCGTGCGCCCATCAATCACCACCAGCTTGCGGTGGGTGCGCATGTTCAACCAGGGCCGTTTAAAGGGCTTGAGCAGC
This sequence comes from Pseudomonadota bacterium, assembly GCA_023439425.1. Lineage (GTDB taxonomy): Bacteria > Pseudomonadota > Gammaproteobacteria > Xanthomonadales > Xanthomonadaceae > Stenotrophomonas. Next base: position 1,114 of record JAEXNZ010000031.1, on the reverse strand, counting down.
TGGCGCGGATGGAACCAGGCGACTTCGCCACCTGCTTCGAGCAACGGTGCCAGGAATGATTTGCGGATGGCCGAAGAACCCACAGCATCCAGCAGCAAACGAACACGAACGCCGTTACGCGCGCGCTCGACCAGCGCATCGCGTAGCGACGTACCCGCATGGTCGGGGTTGAAGATGTAATACTCCAGATGCACGTGATCGCGCGCCTGGCCAATGGCTGCAATCAACGCAGCGTAAGTTGCCGCACCATCAACCAGCCACTCGACTTCAGTCGCCGAACTAGGCGCCAACCCCGTAGTGGACTGCGCAATTTTTACCAGCTCGGTGCAGTCCGCATCGGGCGGACACACGCTGCTGTAATGCTCCATGCCCGAGCGCGCACGACCACGACGCAGCCGTTGCCGCTTCACTTTCTGCGGGCCGAGCACGTAATAGATTAGCAACCCGATGTAAGGCAGCGCAGCCAGCGAAAGAATCCAGCTCAGCGTAGCTACCGGTTCCCGCTTCTGCAGCATGATCCATCCGATCAACCACAGCAGATACACCACATAGGCGGCGATCATCATTGGCCGCAGGTGGGGAATGGCATCAAGCCACTGAAGCCAGTCGGCGAGGGCAGGGTAGGTGGCAAGCATGCGCGGATCATAGCCGGACAAGGGTGTCCGGCGCTTGCACACCAAAAAAACGCCCCTGTTTCCAGGGGCGTTTTCCAGTCGCGTCATGACTTGGGTCTTGCGTATTACTGCTGCTGGAACCCGATCTTCTTCATCTGTGCGTTCTTCGCGGCGGCCAGAATCTTGGCCATCACGTCGTACTCCGAGTCCGGGCTGGCGTCGATGCGCAGCTCAGGCTGGTTGGTCGGATCACGCTGCACTTCCTGCTCCATGCGCTGCTGGAGTTCGCCCACTGCCACCGGGCTGTTGTTCCAGAACACCTGGTTGCTGGCGTCCACGCGCAGCTCGATCGGCGGCGGCGGTTCAACCAGCTGCGGCGGTGGGTTCAGCACGCGCTGCGGCAGGTCCACGGCGATCGGGTACGTCATGATCGGCGCGGTCACGATGAAGATGATCAGCAGCACCAGCATCACGTCCACGAGGGGCGTGACGTTGATGTC
>JAEXNZ010000174.1 GCA_023439425.1 Pseudomonadota bacterium | reverse complement strand
GGCCAACCATACGCATTCGCATGGTTGGCTCAAGCCAGTTAGAATCCGGGTCCCACCCCCGAACCGGTTGCCGCTTCCTGCAGCCGGACGTTCCCCGTTATTGAAGGATCCCGCACCAGATGAAAATCCTCGTCGCGTACAAGCGCGTGGTGGACTACAACGTCCGCATTCAGGTCAAGCCGGACGGCTCCGGCGTGGTCACCGACGGCGTCAAGCTGTCCCCCAACCCCTTCGATGAAATCGCCCTGGAAGAAGCCCTGCGCCTGCGCGACAAGGGCATCGCCACCGAAGTCGTGGTCGCCACGATTGCCCCGGCCGACGCCCAGGCGCACCTGCGCAACGGCTTGGCCATGGGCGCGAACCGCGCCATCCACGTGGTCACCGACCAGGCCATCCAGCCGCTGACCGCCGCCCGCACCCTGCTCAAGCTGATCGAAAAGGAACAGCCGGACCTGGTGATCCTGGGCAAGCAGGCCATTGACGACGACGCCAACCAGACCGGCCAGATGCTGGCCACGCTGTGGGGCCGCCCGCAGGCGACCTTCGCCAGCAAGCTGGAGATTGCCGACGGCAAGGCCACGGTGACCCGTGAAGTCGACGCCGGCCTGGAAACCCTGGAAGTGGACCTGCCGGCCGTGGTCACCACCGACCTGCGCCTGAACGAGCCGCGCTTCATCAAGCTGCCGGACATCATGAAGGCCAAGGCCAAGCCGCTGGAAAGCCTGCCGCTGGCCGACCTGGGCGTGGACGCCGCCGATACCTTCAACACCACCCACTACGCCGCCCCGGGCAAGCGCAGCAAGGGCGTGATGGTCAAGGACGCCGCCGAGCTGGTGGCCGCACTCAAGCAGAAGGGGTTGCTGTAATGACCAAAATTCTTGTTGTTGCCGAACACCACGACGGCAAGCTCAACCCGGCCACCGCCAAGACCGTCAGCGCCGCCGCCGCGATCAGCGGTGCCAGCATCGACGTGGTGGTGATGGCCGCCGACCCGGCCGCCGTGGCCGCCCAGGCCGCACAGCTGGCTGGCGTGGCCAAGGTGCTGACCGTGGCCAACGCCGCCAACGCGCAGGCGCTGGCCCAGGTGCTGGCCCCGCAGATCGCCCAGCTGGCCAAGGGCTACACCCATGTGTTCGGCCCGTCGACCACCATCGGCAAGGACCTGATGCCCTGCGTGGCCGCCCTGCTCGGCGTCAACCAGGTCTCCGACCTGATGACCGTGGAAAGCGCGCACAGCTTCAAGCGCCCGATCTACGCTGGCAACGCGATCATCACCGTGGAGGTGCCGGCCGACCAGATCGTGGTCGCCACCGTGCGTGCTGCCTCGTGGCCGGAAGCCGCCCAGGGCGGCAGCGCCACCGTGGAAGCGGCCAGCGTGGACGCGGCCCTGCCGACCCACACCCGCTTCATCGGCCTGGCCGCCGGTGCCAGCGACCGCCCGGACCTGCAGAGTGCCAAGCGCGTGGTCTCCGGTGGCCGTGGCGTCGGCTCGGAAGAGAACTTCAAGATCATCTTCCAGCTGGCCGACAAGCTGGGCGCTGCCGTGGGCGCTTCGCGTGCCGCCGTGGACGCCGGCTATGTACCCAGCGACCTGCAGGTCGGCCAGACCGGCAAGATCATCGCCCCGGAGTTGTACGTGGCCGTGGGCATCAGCGGTGCCATCCAGCACCTGACCGGGATCAAGGACGCCGGCACTATCGTGGCGATCAACAAGGACCCGGACTCGCCGATCTTTGAGATTGCCGATATCGGTCTGGTGGGGGATCTGTTTACCCTGCTGCCGGAGCTGGAAGCGGCGCTTTAAGCCCCTTCCTTGCCCCGACGAAGCCGTGCCACCGCTGGTGGCGCGGCTTTTCTGTGTCTCTGCCGAGTTAATACCCGCCGGCGCGACACCGCGTTCAGAACTGGCCGCTATAATCGCTGGTCACCCCCGAATGGACTGGATTGATGACGCTCCCCTGCTTCAAAGCCTATGACATCCGTGGCCGGGTTCCCGATGAGCTCAACCCGCCGCTGGCCAAGCGCATTGGCGTGGGTACCGCCGGCCTGCTGGGCCCCGGCCCGGTCGTGCTGGGCTATGACATCCGCCTGAGCAGCCCGGAGCTCCACCAGGCGCTGGCCGCCGGTTTCCGTGCGGCCGGCCGCGACGTGATCGACATTGGTCTGTGCGGTACCGAAGAGGTCTATTTCCAGACCTTCCACCGCCAGGCCGCTGGCGGCGTGATGGTGACCGCCAGCCACAACCCGATGGATTACAACGGCATGAAGCTGGTCCGCGAGCAGTCGCGTCCGATCAGCGGCGACACCGGTCTGTTCGACGTTCGCGACTTCGCCGCCGGCGATTCCGCGCTGCCCTCGGGGAAAGGCACGCTGCGCCAGGACACCGACAAGTCCGCCTATATCGAGCACCTGCTGGGCTATGTGGACCGCAGCGCGCTGAAGCCGCTGAAGATCGTGGTCAACGCTGGCAATGGCGGTGCTGGCCTGGTGATCGACCAGCTCGCCCCGCACCTGCCGTTTGAGTTCATCCGCATCCAGCACGAGCCCGACGGCAGCTTCCCGAACGGCATTCCCAACCCGCTGCTGCCGGAAAACCGCGAAGCCACCGCCAATGCGGTGCGCGAGCACAAGGCAGACTTCGGCATCGCCTGGGACGGAGACTTTGACCGCTGCTTCTTCTTCGACGCCGAAGGCGGCTTCATTGAAGGCTATTACCTGGTCGGCCTGCTGGCCGTTGCGCTGCTCAAGCGCCAGCCCGGCGGCAAAATCATCCACGACCCGCGCCTGACCTGGAACACCATTGAAATGGTGGAGCAGGCTGGCGGCGTGCCGATCATGAGCAAGACCGGCCATGCCTTCATCAAGGAACGCATGCGCGCCGAAGACGCCATCTACGGCGGCGAAATGAGCGCCCACCATTATTTCCGCGACTTCGCCTATTGCGATTCCGGCATGATTCCGTGGCTGCTGATTGCCGAACTGGTTTCGCGCAGCGGCGCCTCGCTGGGCGAGCTGGTGGCCGACCGCATGGCCGCCTTCCCCTGCAGCGGCGAGATCAATTTCCGCGTGGACGACGCCAAGGCAACGGTGGCGCGGGTGATGGCGCACTATGCCGACCAGAACCCCTCGCTGGACCACACCGACGGTGTCAGCGCCGAGTTCCCGCAATGGCGTTTCAACCTGCGCAGCTCAAATACCGAGCCGCTGCTGCGGCTCAATGTGGAAACCCGTGGCGACGCAGCTCTGCTGCGCGCCAAGACCGATGAGCTGACCGCCCTGATCGGCGGCAGTGCGGACCAACACTGATTCAGGACGTAACCATGTTGCCGATCATTCCCGTCATTCTTTCCGGTGGTTCCGGTACCCGCCTGTGGCCGGTGTCGCGCGAGGCGTACCCGAAGCAGTTCCTGCCGCTGGTCGGCAAGGACACCATGCTGCAGGCGACCTGGAAGCGCGTGGCTGCCATTGCCGGCGCGGCCCCCATCGTGGTGGCCAACCAGGAACACCGCTTCATGGCCGCCGAACAGCTGCGCGAGTGCAAGGTCACCCCACAGGCGCTGATTCTGGAGCCGATCGGCCGCAATACTGCGCCGGCCATCGCCATTGCCGCCCTGCAGGCGCTGGCTGCGGGCGATGACGGCCTGCTGCTGGTGCTGCCTTCGGACCACGTGGTGCGCAACGAGAAGGCCTTCCACCAGGCTGTGGCACAGGCGGCAGCCGCCGCGGAAGCCGGCAAGCTGGTCACCTTTGGCATCGTGCCGACCGCCCCGGAAACCGGCTACGGCTACATCAAGGCCGCCAAGGGCGACGGCGTGCGCGCCGTGGACCGCTTTGTCGAGAAGCCCGACCTGGCGACCGCCGAGCAGTATGTGGCGTCGGGCGAGTACTTCTGGAACAGCGGCATGTTCCTGTTCAAGGCCTCGCGCTACCTGCAGGAACTGGAAAAGCTGCAGCCGGCGATTCTGGCCGCCAGCCGCAAGGCCCTGGAACTGGCCGCCCGCGACAACGATTTCATCCGCCTGGATGCGGAAGCGTTCGCCGCCAGCCCGAACGACTCCATCGACTACGCGGTGATGGAAAAGACCGCCGATGCGGCCGTGGTGCCGCTGGACGCCGAATGGAACGACGTCGGCTCCTGGTCCGCACTGTGGGAAGTGTCGGACAAGGACGAGAACGGTAACGCCTGCCACGGCGACGTGATTGCTGTGGACACCCGCAACAGCTATGCCTACGGCAGCCGCCTGATTGCCATGGTTGGCCTGGACGATGTGGTGGTGGTGGAAACCGATGACGCCGTGTTCGTGGGCCACAAGGACCGCGTGCAGGACGTAAAGACGGTGGTGGCGCAGATCAAGCGTGACGGGCGCAGCGAAGCGGTGGCACACCGTAAGGTCTACCGCCCTTGGGGTGCTTATGACTCCATCGACAACGGCAGCCGCTTCCAGGTCAAGCGCATCACCGTCAAGCCGGGCGCGACCCTGAGCCTGCAGATGCATCACCACCGCGCCGAGCACTGGATTGTGGTCAGCGGCACGGCGGAAGTGACCCGTGGCGATGAAGTGATTCTGCTCACCGAGAACCAGAGCACCTACATTCCGCTGGGCGTCACCCACCGCCTGAAGAATCCGGGCAAGCTGCCGCTGGAGCTGATCGAAGTCCAGTCGGGCAGCTATCTGGGCGAAGACGATATTGTGCGGTTCGAGGACAGCTACGGCCGCGCATGAGGGTACCCGTAAGAACGCCTGCTGCAACGCAGCGGGCGTTCCTCACGGCAGACGTTAGAGTCTCTGCAACATTCCCGCTGCACACTTGCAGCGATGGACTTCACAGGGAGTAGAACGCATGCGGCAGGAATCCGAAATTTCCATCCACGGGCAAAACTACACGGTCGTCAGCGACGACCAGTACATGAGCCACATGCACGGGGTGTTTGAACCCGATACGGCCCGCATTCTGGCAAGCATGGCCACAGGCACGGTACTTGATATCGGTGCCAATATTGGTCTGACCACGCTGCTTCATAGCCGACTGGCCAACACGGTGCATGCCTTCGAACCCTCGCCCTCCACCTTCGCGTTCCTGAAGGAGAACGTGGATCGCGCGGGCATTCCCAATGCAATTCTGCACAACGTCGGTTTAGGTGAGCAGCCAGGTAACTTCGAGCTGACTTTCGCCCCGCAGAACCGCTCGGGTGCATTCGTTTCCGACCAGACCCAGGCCAGCACCGGCCACACGATCGAACAGATCCAGATCGATACGCTGGACCGCCGCGTCGACGTGCACAGCATCGGCAAGGTCGACATGATCAAGATTGACGTCGAGGGTTTCGAACTGCATGTGCTGCGGGGTGGCAGGAATACGCTGGCGCGCGACCGTCCTGCGGTGGTGCTCGAGATGAATCACTGGTGCCTCAATGCGTTCCAGCGCACCAGCATTCCGGATTTCATCGACACGCTGCTTGAGACCTTCCCGATAGTGCTGGCGGTGCAGCAGGACCACTACAAGGACCTGCGTGACACCTCGGACCGGTATAGGGTCATGCACCGGCATATCAATATGTTCTGGTACCAGACGCTGGTCTGCGCCTACGAACCTTCACAGGTCACACGTCTGATCGAAGAGTTTCCGTTCAAGGCAGACTAGGAAGAGAAGGCCGGAACAGTGTCCGGCTTTTCTGCTTCCGTGGCCTGGCGACGATCAGTTGTCGCCGAACAGATCCCGCGTGTACACCTTCTCTGCGACGTCGCCAAGCGATTCGGA
>JAEXNZ010000172.1 GCA_023439425.1 Pseudomonadota bacterium | reverse complement strand
GTACCTGGCGAACGCCCAGCGAGTAGCGGGCAATCAGTTCATCCCACAGGGGGCGGCCGGAGGTCATGCGGTGGTCCCAGGGGACGTGGTGGAACCACAGCAGTAGCGACTCTGGGACTTCTCGCAGGCTGCCGTAGTGCTGTGCCACTACGGGTGCGTATTGGGACACGGCGTTGCTGCCATGCACGGTACGGTCGAAACCGATGCCGTTGCTATCCGCGCGGTGGTAGTACACCGAGGTCCAGTCCGCGCGCGGGCCTCCGTCCACCCAGGGGCCGGGGCCGTAGTGGTGACCGCGCGCCATCAGATGGTGCAGGCCCAGCGGGGTCATGTAGTTCACCGCTGCCTCGCGCGAGCCCATCATCATGTCGACGATGGGCTGTACGACGGCCGGATCCGGCGAGAACGTCATGGCGGCCCAGTCCGCGGCGATAGCGCGGGCGGATTGATCCGGATTCCATGCCATGCGACCGAACGCGTACCAGTTCGCCTGGTCGAAATGCGACCCGGTCCAGGTTCTGTCGTTGCCGATATTGGCCACGCCGGCCATGCCGGTCAGTGCATGCCCCTCCAGCGTGCCATCGATCACCCGCGCCACAGTGGAGCCGGGGCCACGCGCGTGGGTGTCCGACTGCAGCACTTCCTCGTATAACGGTCCCAGGTACACCAGGTGCGTGGCGAAGCCGAGGTACTCCTTGGTGATCTGGAACTCCATCATCAGCGGCGTGCCCGGCATCGCGCCGAACAACGGATGGAACGGCTCACGCGGCTGGAAATCCAATGGTCCGTTCTTCACCTGCACGATCACGTTACGGCGGAAGTCCCCGTCCAGGCCTTTGAACTCGGTGTAGGCCTGGGTCGTGCGGTCTGCGGGCACGTCGTGCGCGTACACAAAAGCGCGCCACATCACCACGCCGCCCTGGGGTGCCAGGGCGTCTGCCAGCAGGTTCGCGCCTTCCGCATGTGACCGACCGTAGTCCTGCGGACCGGGTTGTCCCTCCGAGTTCGCCTTGACCAGAAAGCCGCCGAAATCCGGTATCCGCGCATAGATCTCGTCCACCTTGTCACGCCACCAGCGCTGCACGCCGGGATCCAGCGGATCGGCGGTGGTGAGCCCGCCCAGCTCGATCGGTGCGCTGAACCGCGCACTCAGATACACGCGAATGCCATACGGCCGCAGGATGTCGGCGAGTGCGGCTGCCTTGACCAGGTAGTCCGGAGCCAGACTCCAGGCGCTGGCGTTGACGTTGTTCAACACCGCGCCATTGATACCTATGGAGGCGTTGGCACGCGCATAGTCGGTGTAACGCGGGTCACGCCACTCCGGCAGGCTCTGCCAGTCCCACAGTGAACGGCCGGCGTAGCCGCGTTCGACGTGGCCATCCAGATTGTCCCAGTGGTCGAGCACCCGCAGCGCTACCCGGGGTGATTCGCGCTCGTCCAAGTGGTCCAATGGCCTGCCCGTCTGTAGAAGACGCAGCAGGTGGAATACGCCGTACAGCACGCCAATGTCGTTTCGCGCGGCGACAAAGATCACGTCTTTCCCGCCCTGCTTCATGCGCCTGATCAGGTAACCCTCGTTGCCCAGTGCGGCCAACTCCTTACGCAACGGGGCGATCAACGACGACGACGCTGGCGTGCCCAGAATCACCGCCCCGTCATCGGCAACGGTAGTCCGCAACGTGGGGGCGTACCCCAGCAGGCCGGTGAGGCCGCGCACCAGTTCCTCGCGAGCGGCGCGTTGGGTAGGCGTGCCATCGGGCGCAACAATTTCCTGCAGCTGTTCGCTACGTTCTGCAGCCAGAGCGGATGGCAGCGGAACGTAGCGCATCCACAGCGCATAGCCGTCTTCCGCGCGTGCGCTGCCGGTGAACACCAGCAGTGCGGCAAGCACCACTGCACTCCAATGACACCGCGCGACAAGGCGAGCGGCCGGCAGCGTGGCAGATAAACGAGGTAAGCTGGGGACGTGCGCAGGGTGCGCCATCATCCGCCCTCGTTGCAGTGCGGCAGCGTCACGAAGATCGAAGGGAACGCGTATTGGACAAGCCGAAGAAATCGGTCCGCCGCAAATCCAGCGGCGTGACGATCGACGAGGTGGCAACCCGTGCCGGCGTGTCGCCGATGACCGTGTCGCGGGTAATCAACCAGGGCAAGGTGCGCGACACCACACGCGAACGGGTGATGGACGCGGTACGGGAGCTGGGTTACACACCGAATCTGGCCGCCAGCACCCTGGCCGCTGCACAGCACACCCGTGTCGCGCTGATCTACACCAATCCCAGTGGTGCCTACCTGCGCGAGCTGCTGGTCGGCCTGCTGCGTGTCGCTTCCAATGCGGCCATCCAGCTGGTGATCGACTACTGGGACACGCTGGAACCGGCAGCCGAGCGCAAGGCCGCCCGCGCATTGTCCGGCCGCGTGGACGGCGTGATTCTGCCGCCGCCGCTGTGCGAATCCCCGGCGGCGGTGAGTGAGCTGGTCAAGGCCGGCATTCCGGTGATCGCGATTGCCTCGGGCCGGCTGGGTGATGGCATTTCCTGCGTCCGCATCGACGATTTCCACGCCGGCAAGGAGATGGCCGAACACCTCATCCAGCACGGCCACACCCGCATCGGATTCATCTGCGGGCGCCACGATCTCAGTGCGAGCGCACGGCGCTACGAGGGGTTTGTCAGCGCGTTGCATGAGGCCGGGCTGGAAGTTGAATCCGGGCTGGTCCAGCACGGTGACTACACCTACCGTTCCGGCCTGGACGCGGCGGAAAAACTGCTGTCCCACCCGCGTCCGCCCACCGCGGTGTTCGCCA
>JAEXNZ010000167.1 GCA_023439425.1 Pseudomonadota bacterium | reverse complement strand
GCGGCCATGTCGCTGACCATTTCCTGATGCACGCCGGTGTCCACTTCCGGGTGGAACTCCGCGCGCTGCGGTACGCCGTACAGCGCTTCCAGTTCCGGCAGCACCGCACCCAGCGCGTTGGCCTCATGCAGGGTGCGCAGGAATGCCGACGGCTGCGCGCAGGTGAGGGCGCGGCGCAGTTCCTGCCAGACCCGTTCGGGCACCAACGCATCCAGTTCGCCGCTGGCGGCGATCTGGCGCATCAGGTCCATGGTTTCCGGAGCCACGGTGAAGCCCAGCGGTGCGAACCGCGCCATGAAACGGGCCGCGCGCAGCACGCGCAACGGGTCTTCGACGAAGGCCGGACCCACGTGGCGCAGCACGCGCTGCTCGATGTCGCGCGCGCCGCCATACGGGTCCACCAGCGCACCGGTGGCTTCGTCGCTGGCGATGGCGTTGATGGTGAAATCGCGGCGCAGCAGGTCGTCTTCCAGCGTCACCGACGGGTCGGCGTCCACCACGAAACCGCGATAACCGCGGCCGGACTTGCGCTCGGTGCGGGCCAGTGCGTATTCCTCGCCCGTCTTCGGGTGCAGGAATACCGGGAAGTCCTTGCCCACAGCCTTGTAGCCCTGCGCCTCCATCTGCGCCTGGGTGGCACCGACCACGACCCAGTCGTGGTCGCCCGGCGTGCGATTGAGCAGGCGGTCACGCACCGCGCCGCCGACAAGATAGATCTTCATGCGGCCATTGTGCCCGATCAATGTCGGACGGTCAGTCTGCTGTCTTTTCCGCGTTGGTCGGGCAGGTCAGCTGCTTGCGCTTGGCCTGCAGGCGGCCGTTCATGCGGTCGGTCACCGGCAGTGCGTTGCCGTTCAAACGCCAGTCGTAGATCACGCTGAATGCCAGGATGCGGGCCACGTACTCGCGGGTTTCTTTGTAGCTGATGGTCTCGATCCAGATATCCGGGTCGAAGCCGGGGCGCTGCGACTGCCAGCGTGCAGTCGGGGTCGGGCCGGCGTTATAGGCGGCAATGGTCACGTAAGGCAGGCCGTCGTACTTGTTCATCAGCTGGCGCAGATACGCCGTGCCCAGCGCGATGTTGGTGTCCGGGTCGTACAGGCTGGCGGCACCGCCGTAGTTCACCAGCCCGATCGACTTGGCCACGCTGGCCCCGGTAGCGGGCAGCACCTGCATCAGGCCCATCGCATTGGCCGGCGAGCGTGCCTTCGGATTGAAGATGCTCTCGGCGCGGATCTCGGCCGCGACCCAGGCCGGGTCGATGGCATGTTTGGCCGATTCGCGGCGGATCGCCGCGTCGTGATGAAGCGGGAAGCGCAGGCTGTACAGGCGCTGTTCGTCCGGGGTCTTGCCCAGCGAGAACACCGCGCGGTCGAACCAGCCGTTATCGCGTGCCACTTCCACCGCGATGCGGCGCTGGGTGGTATCGAAGCGGCTGAGCGCGTCGTTCCACTCGGCCACCGCCCAGCCGTTGCGTTCGATCTTGAACAGTTCCATGGCGCGCACAATGGCCGGATCGCGCGCGATGGCCGCCTGTGCCTGTGCGCTGTCGTTCGGCTCCAGCGGGCACAGCGTATAGCTGTTCAAGCCCAGCTGGTCAGCGGCCAGGAAGCCGTGGAAGGTGGCCGAGCGCGCCGCTTCGCGGAACAACGGCTGCGCTTCGGCGCGCTTGCCGGTCTTGTCCAGCATGCGGGCCTCGAAGTACCGCCAGCGCGAGTCGTTGCGCTGGGTCGGGCCCATCTTGCGAATCGCAGTCAATGCCGCAGGCCAGTCGCCGCGTGACAGTGCTTCGCGAGCGCGCCATTCGTGCAGGCGTTCGTCATACGCCGAATCGGGCACGGCGTTGAGCCGGCGTGCGGACTCCGGGCCATACGAGGCCACCGTCCACAACGCGATCTGGTAACGCACCTGGGCCTGCTGGGCCGGGCTCAGCTGCAGCGCGTTGGCGTACTGCGGCAGCTGCTGCTCGGTGGCGTCGGGATCGGCCTTGGCCAGTTTGGCCAGGCCATCGGTGGCAATGCGCCGGCTGCGCTCGTTGCGCGGCCAGTTCAGTGCGCTGGCGTTGGGCTTGTCGACGAAGGCGGCATAGGTGTTGGCCAGCGCCAGGTCGGCGGCCGGCAGCCCGCGCGCGGCGCTGCGCATCACCGCCGGCTGCTGCTCATCGGCGGCGGCATCGATGCGCGCCCAGCGCAACTCCGCGCTCAGCCCCCCCTTGGCATCCAGTACGGCGAACACGGGGTCGCAGCCATCGGGCAATGACTTACCGGTGCTCTTCCACAGGGCCTGGGCATCGCTGACCCACTGCGCATCGGCCTTGCCGGTGGCCTGCAGGGCATTGAGCCGGGCGCAGCGCAGGCCGACGTTGTCGGTGGGAGCCCAGTTGGCGAGCAGCGTCGGCCAGTCCTGGCGGCGCGCCAGCGCAGGCAGCCACACGCTGCGGAAGCTGCCGGCCACGGCCTGGCCGTCGTAGCGCTTCAGGAAGTCCTGCGCCTGTGCGCTGGTCACGCTGTCGATGTTGCGGCGCAGGTTCGCGTACTCCAGCCAGCCATACAGCGGGTGCTGGCTGAGGTTGCGGGCCTGCCCGGCATCGAACTGGCCGCGCTCGGCGTTGTCGATGGCGGCTTTGATCTGCGCGCGCTGCGCGTCCAGGTTCTGTGCGGTGGCCGGGAAGCTGCCGGCCAGGGCGACGGCGGCTGCGCTGAGCAGGAGCGGGGAAAGTCGATTCATGCCGGAAGGATAGCGGGCCGGGGTGAACGCCGGCGTAGGTAAACCTACCGGTGGATGAACGTAACTTCAGCAGTGGCTGAACACGTCGCTGGCGCAGGCGTAATGTCGGGGACGCACGACCAACGGTCGTGCGC
>JAEXNZ010000136.1 GCA_023439425.1 Pseudomonadota bacterium | reverse complement strand
CGATTCGGACATGCGGTTGCTGATGATCACGTCGGCCTCGCGCTTGAACGCAGCCAGATCGTTGACCACCCGCGAGTTGTAGAACTCGGCCTCTTCCAGCACCGGCTCGTGCACGATAACCTCAACGCCCTTGGCCTTGATGCGCTTCATGATGCCCTGGATGCTCGATGATCGGAAGTTGTCCGAACCAGCCTTCATGATCAGGCGATAGACACCGACGACCTTGGGTTTCCGACGCAGGATGTCCGCGGCGATGAAGTCCTTGCGCGTCGTGTTCGAATCGACGATGGCGCGGATCAGGTTCTGCGGGACGCTCTGGTAGTTGGCCAGCAGCTGTTTGGTGTCCTTGGGAAGGCAATAGCCACCGTAACCGAAGGACGGGTTGTTGTAGCCCGAGCCGATGCGCGGGTCCAGCGAGATGCCATCGATGATCTGGCGACTGTCCAGACCGTGGGTCTGAGCGTAGGTATCCAGCTCGTTGAAGTACGACACGCGCATCGCCAGATAGGTATTGGCAAAGAGTTTGATCGCTTCGGCCTCGGTCGAATCGGTGAACAAGACCGGCACATCCTTCTTTTCCGCCCCCTGCTCGAGCAAGGCGGCGAAGGTGCGCGCAGCCTCGGTGTGATCACCGACGATGATCCGCGACGGGTGCAGGTTGTCGTGCAGAGCGCGTCCTTCGCGCAGGAATTCGGGAGAGAAGATGATGTTCTGCACACCGAACATGTCTCGAAGACTGCGGGTGTAACCCACTGGGATGGTCGACTTGATCACCATCGTGGCCGACGGATTGATCTCCAGCACCTGGCGCACCACCGCTTCGATCGAGCGGGTGTTGAAGTAGTTGGTTTCGGGATCGTAGTCGGTCGGCGTCGCAATGACGACGAAATCGGCACCCTCATAGGCGTCGCGAGGGTCCAGCGTTGCGCGGAAATTCAGTTGGCCACCGATGAGGGCCGCCTGGATGTCAGCGTCCTGGATCGGCGATTCGCCACGGTTGAGCTTGGCCACCTTGTCGGCCAACAGGTCCAGCGCAACCACTTCGTGCTGTCGGGCCAGAAGGACGCCGTTGGACAGGCCGACGTAGCCGGTGCCCGCAATTGCGATTTTCATCTTCATGATCTCAATGATTCGAGTTACCGGGGTGCCGGGATGTGCAACATTCTCTCACGTGCACAGTCGTAGTAAATCTGCCCCTTCCAGAAAGCCATCCCCTCCGCCAATGCCTGCTCCGGAATGGCCTGCTGCATGCGCGCACAGGCTGGCCCCGGCCAAAGCGAATCCGGCATGGCTTGGCCAGCGGGCGAGAAATGGGGTGCCGCTGCATACAGGGCAGAGCACAGGACCACCGGCAGCAACAGGAGCGCCATGACGGGGCATCCGCGGCCCGGTGCCTGCCGCGGACGCAGGGAAACAAGCGCTGCCACCATGAGCGCGAGCGCGGGCGGAATCAGGAGCCGATCACCCCAGCTGTCCCAGCCGAACGGTGCCCACCATCGGGCAAAAGCCACGGCAGAAAGCAGCAGCAGCGTTAGCCCACCTACCAGGGCAGCACGCCGGGGTACCCAGCCCTCCAGCCACCAGGCGACCGCAGCAACAGCCATGGGGAACGCCCAGAAGATGACTGCGCCTCCATTTGGGGAGAAGAGCGACCCGGCCAGGAATTCTGCGCTGCGCCCCAGCGATGGCAGCGTCTGGCGCGCCTCTTCCACATAGCCGAGCGGCATCGGCGTGTCGTAACGGAACGTGTTGTAGAACAGCGACATCGCCACGCTGAGGGCCACCGGCACAGCGGCGAGCAGCGCCGCGCGCAGGAGCATCCGCCTCCCGTCCGCTTCCCTCATCCACAGCCTCAGCTGCCGCCTGTGAAGCCAGAGAAGCACGACGCAGGCCAAGCACACCATCGCCGCAATGGTGTCCTTGTACAAGGGGAACACCAGGCCCGACAGCACCATCAGCACCACGGGTGCTTTACCGCCGGAAAGGCGCGGATCCTCAAGCACCAATACAAAAGCCCCCAGATAGAGCCCGCTGAAAACCGCCGACTGCAGTTCCAGGGCTCCGCTCAGTACGTAGAACAGCGGCAGGGGGCTGAGCGCGAGCGCCAGCAGATACGGATAGAGGGAAGTGACGGCCCGCCGTGTACCTCGCAGCCACAGGCAGGCCAGAACCGGCAACATCAGGGCCAGCACATTGACGGCGGTCAGCAGGGCGCGATCACTTGCCAGCGCCGAGCCGGCGAGCCCGGCATTGAGCAGATAGGCCGGAGGAAACTTGCTGATTCTCGGGCAGGGGGACACGCCGGCGTCAACGCACTGGCTGACCACCTTCCAGTCGTTCTGCCAGGCTACATAGTCCGTGGGATTGAACTGCACCACCTTGGCGGCGCTCCACAAAGCCAGCGCCGCCACCAGCAGCAGAATCAATCGGAAAAGCCAGCGCCCTTTCAAGGACAGGGCGGGCTGAGGAATCACCTGCTCTTGGGAATGCACTTCCATTCATCCTGGCCTGGCTGTAGCGGCGAGCAATCGTGCGCGACCGAAAGATGCGCGCCTTGCGTGGCGTACACCTGGCTCGACACCAGGTACACAGCATGTGGATCGAGGGCGGCAAACCGGGCGCCGTAGTCGCAGTGATACGCGGTCTGGTCGGCCGGGGTGCGCGCCGCGTAGAAATTGTTGGTCGGCACATTGAAGCGCGCGGCAAGATCACCGACTGCTTCGTAATTGCGGAC
This sequence comes from Pseudomonadota bacterium, assembly GCA_023439425.1. Taxonomy (GTDB): domain Bacteria; phylum Pseudomonadota; class Gammaproteobacteria; order Xanthomonadales; family Xanthomonadaceae; genus Stenotrophomonas. The sequence goes on along the minus strand of JAEXNZ010000136.1, from coordinate 4,583 downwards.
TGCGCCGGCCGGGGTGTGTTCGTGGTCGCACTGCCATGCCGGATAGACGAGCACCGCGCTGTACTTGCCCGCCGGGATACCGTCCAGCCGCAGGGCATTGCCCGAGGCAATGGTCGTACGGACATTGACGCCGATTGTCCTGATGTCGACGATCTGCAGCACGGTGAGTACCACCAACAGCGCTGCGGCGCGACGCGCACCAAAGCGGAGCGTACAGGCGCACACGCATACCAGCACCAGCCAGAACCCCGCCATCCAGAAGAACCGACCTGAGCCGCGGAACCGTGAGAGCAGGTAGGTGACTGCGCGCGGAATAGGGATCTCCAGCGAATGACTGGCAAGGGTGATCGTCGCGGAAACCGCCAGCGCGGTGCAGAACAACACGATCACCAGGGCGGGCAGGAAGGGGAAACGGGATGCCGCGGCACGATGATTGACAAATGCCAGCAATGTCACCGCACCCAGCATCAGAATGCCGGCACCAAGATAGGTATAGCCTTCGAAAGTCTGCCCGCCGGTTGCATCCGGCACGTTCAAGGGGAGCAGCCGGGCGATTCCATGCGAGTCGAACGCCCCGAGCAGATTCATCGAATAAACGCCATAGCCGCCGCTGTGCGCGGTGGATCCGCCGGCGAATCCGAACAGCGCCAGGCCAATGGCGGCAACCACCGCCATCGCCACCAGCCGACGAGCCACTTCCGCACGCCCAAGCATCCGAACACGCAGGAGGGTCATGAGCCCACCACTGATGCATACCATCAGGGCAAGATAAGGATTCAGACCGGTAGCCAGCAGCACGACGCCGCAATTGGCCAAGTACCAGCGTGCGCTACGGGCCTCGAGCGTGGCCAACGTCACCCAGATGGAGAGCATCAGAACCCACTGTGACGACAGTGCGGTGTGCCCCTGGAATCGATAGAAGGTGTACGGCACAGTGGAGATCAGCACCGCCGACAACACCGCGACCAGTACGGGCGCAATGCCTTCGCGGGCTCCCACCCTGCCTAGCGCGGTTAGCGTGGCCAAATAGGCAAACGCCGACTGCAACACCAGGCAGACCACGAAGTAGTAGCCGAAGTACTGCGTCCCTGGGTCGACAAACGAAGCAAAGGGTCGCGCCAGCAACAGCAACAGCGGCATCGGGTCGAAGAGCGAGATGCTCAGCGGCAGCGGATAACTCATCCGGGTGGAGGTGAGCCAGTGGACGTCTGGATCGGCCAAGTACTGACGCCACGCAGTATGCACCTGCGACAGATCGCCCCACAGCCAACGGGTATCATGCACATCGAGCGGCATGGGCCCGAGCACGTAACGCGCCCAGAGTGCTGCAAGCATAATGGCCAGCAGTCCGCCCAGGAAACGAAGCGTACGGCGCTGGCGTGCTGCAGCGTCCAGGGAGGCTCGAATCACTTGCACCGGTACGCCACCTCTTCAGCGCTGCGGCGGAACGGGTCGGTCAGGTCATCGCTGTAACCGCCCATGATCAGACGATGTCGCGGCAGGAAGTGAGTGCGGTAGAAACGACCCAGCGTGGCGACATGCTGTCCCTTTTCGGTCAGGCGAACACAACCGTTCTGAATGGTGATCGTGCCGGATTCCAGCTGCTCGGTCAGGCGGATGTCGACCAGTCGATGTTCCACCATGTATTCATTGATGAACACGTCTTTCATGCTTGCCTGCTGGATGCCGCCACCACGCTGCTGCAGCTTTTCCAGGATGTAGAACGAGAGCGAGCGGTCCACCACCGTGGGCACGCTGATTGCGAAGGAGTACCCGCCTAGCGCCCAGAACAACACCAGCAGCGTGCATTCCAAGCCGGTGAAATGCCGGGCTTGCCGGGTACCCCACAGCAGGCTGGCGCACAGCACGATCGCCAGTACCGCGTCGATCATGGCCGCATACAGCACCACATCGACACGGAAGTAGCGAATGTGCAGGTAGTGGGTGGTCAACAGCACGACGATGAACATCACCGTAGCCAGTAGTGCGCGCAGGTACTTGCTCATTTGAACACCAGAAATTTGTTGATCAGGAAGCTGCAGGTCATCTGCATGCCAGTGGCGGCCAAGAAGCCGATCGTGTAGTTCAGGCCCAGTCGGTCCGTCCAGACATACAGGATCAGACCGTGCAACACAGCGATGGCCGCGTATACAACCAAGAACAACGAGCCCTGCTTGACGATGCTGCGGTCGGTCGTGCGAAACACGAAGTACCGGCTGCCGATGAACGAGGCGAGGATGCCGAAGACCGCCGCGATGGCGTTGGCAACACCGGCCAGCGGAATGTGCAGCACTTCAATGTTGAAACGCAGCACACCGTAGTGCACTGCGGTTGCAGCGATGCCATTGATGAGGTAGCGGACCAGCTGGCTGCCCAGCGCCCACTCAGCCGCGGCGGGCATGCTGGATCTCATCGACAAAATCGCGGTAGCTGCCCGAGACCAGCACGCCACCGCTGCGGATCATGCCCGACAACATCAGGATGATCAGGGTAAGCGCGGCGGTCTGCAGGAAAACCAGCAGCAGAATGCCGAACGCCAGCGAGAACCAGCCCGGCGTGGCGAAGCCAAGGGCTTTCAGCAGCAGGGCGAGCACACCGCCGATGACCGATGCACCCGCAACGAGGGTGCAGGCTATGCCAACGCGAACCAGTACGTCCTCGGCGAATACCATCAGGGCGCGGAAGCCATGAAGGGCCAAGCCGACAAAGTTCATCTTGCTGCGACCGGCGTACCGTGCACCGCGGTCCAGGGCACACGACTCCACTCGCAGCTTGGAGCCCAGCACGGCTGCGGCCACATGGGTCCACAGCTCCTGCATGGACGCAAGACGGCGAACCGCCGGCATCTTTGCCGCCATGAAGTTGCCGAAGCTGATTTTGCGCCCACTGAGCAGCGAGAACAGCATCTTGTAGACCACATAGAAGGTCTTGAACTTCAGCGACTCCACCCGGCTTTTCCGGGTGGCCACGACGACATCGACCTCGGGCGAAGACAGGCCCGCTACCAGCTCGGTGATGCTTTCAGGCGTATCTTCACCGTCGGAGTCCATGGATATGACCACGACGTCGTCGCCGAAATGCTCGGCGACATAGCTCAGCCCGATGGCAATAGCGCGTTGATGCCCGACGTTGCGGCGCAGCTTGATCACCACGCCTTCCAGCGCAGCGGCTTCGATGGCGGAGATCGGAAGTGGCTGCCGCACCGACCCGTCATCCACGGCGACGATATAGGTGTCTGGTCCCTGCGTACGCGCCAGCTCGAGGAACAGCTTGGAAGAAGCCTCCAGATCCTCATAGACCGGCATCACCACGATCTTGCGCATCATTCGTTCCTTTAGGCCTGCAGACGATGACGGAAGTAGGCGATGGTTTCCTTCAGGCCATCTTCCAGTGCAACCTTGGGTTCCCAATCGAAGGTGGCCTTGGCCAAGCTGATGTCGGGCTGGCGCTGCTTGGGGTCATCGGAAGGCAGCGGGCGGTGTTCGATCTTGGAACTACCACCGACCAGCCGCAACACGGTTTCAGCCAGTTCAAGCATGGTGAATTCGCCGGGGTTGCCGATGTTCACCGGACCGGTGAAATCTGCCGGGGAGTTCATCAGGCGGAGCATGCCTTCGATCAGGTCATCGACGTAGCAGAAGCTGCGGGTCTGGGTGCCGTCACCATAGATGGTGATCGGCTCGCCCTTCAGCGCCTGCACGATGAAGTTGCTGACCACGCGGCCGTCGTTGGGATGCATGCGCGGGCCGTACGTGTTGAAGATACGCATCACCTTGATTTCAAGCTGGTGCTGGCGCCAGTAGTCGAAGAACAGGGTCTCGGCGCAGCGTTTGCCCTCGTCATAGCAGCTGCGGATGCCGATCGGATTCACGCGCCCCCAGTAGCCTTCGACCTGCGGATGGATCTCCGGATCTCCGTAGACCTCACTGGTACTGGCCTGCAGGATGCGGGCACCGACACGCTTGGCCAGGCCAAGCATGTTGATCGCACCATGCACGCTGGTCTTGGTCGTCTGCACCGGATCATGCTGGTAGTGCACGGGCGAAGCCGGGCATGCAAGATTGAAGATGCGATCCACTTCCACGTAAAGCGGGAAGGTCACATCGTGCCGCATCAGCTCGAAGCGCGGGTGCTTGAGCAGACCGTCGACATTGGCCTTGCTGCCGGTGTAAAAGTTGTCCACGCAAAGGACGTCATGCCCTGCGTCGATCAGGCGATCGCACAGGTGGGATCCCAGGAAGCCGGCACCGCCGGTTACCAGAACGCGTTTTTGTTCTTCAGCCATGAATCCAGTCCTCGGGATCGGGGGGTGCTTCGGGGAAGGCCAGTCCGGCCAACGCCATGAGCACGTCCAGTTATTTCGTTAATTGTATGCGAAGTTCTCCGCGGCGGCAGGCCAGGCCTACGGCGCAGCGGCTTGGAGCATCCAGGCCAGTGTCTCTTCCAGCGGAGGCACCTGCCAGTCGCCGATCAGCCCCCGCAGGCGTTCGTTGTTGCCGAGCAGAACCTTGACTTCGTTGGGTCGGACGAAGGCGGGATTGACCCGGATTTCCAGCTGATGGCCGGTCAGCGCCGAACACATC
>JAEXNZ010000125.1 GCA_023439425.1 Pseudomonadota bacterium | reverse complement strand
CCGACCATGTGGCCTTCCAGCGCGCCGGTCTGGGCGCGCTGGGTCTGAGCGGAATGGACGCTGCCGATGTCGCGCCCGAGCGCGCACTGCAGGTCGCGCGTGCCCGCTATCTGCACGCCGAATCACGCCTCAGCCCCAGCCGGTATGACGCCTACCTTGCAGGCACCTTGAACCAGACCGAAGCGGTTGCGATGGAGCGAGACATCCAGGCCTCCAACAACGCGGCGCTGGAGTATCAGGCGCTACCGCAATCGCAGCGCCAGCGGCGCATCCACACCGCTGCCGATCAGCCTGAGCACGTGGATATCCGCCAGGCCCTGACCACGCTTGATCTGGTGCGTCGCACGGTCGACGCGTGGCTTGCTCTGCCTCCGGCACGCGCCGGGGCCTAGTGGTTCGTCTGCACGTGGCTGGCGGCAACGAGGCCGGCCACGACATGCACATCCGCCACCGCGCGGCCGCCCGACGCCTGCTGTTCCAGGCGCAAGGAGTTTTAGCCAGATTCCGATGTTCCCCGTTTGAGCTTGCAGGCAGCGTATGCGCGTTCGCCCTTCTTCCAATCTGATGAGGTCACCATGCGAATTTCCCATGTTGATGCAGCACGCCGTAGCCAAGGCACGTTCGAGCGCAAGACCGGTGGTGTACAGCCCGGTCAACATCACAACGCACTGGGTCGCTTCGGCCCACGCCCGACACCGCTGCAGGTGCGCAATGCGCTGCAGTTGTTTGCCTGCCTGCAGCTTGTCGGGCCCGCTCTGCGGCTGGGTCAGCCTGCACTCCCTGCGCCAGCACAGGGCATGCCCGGTGGCGTGCAGGCGCTGCCCGGTGCACCGGACTATCAGATGCTGATGGAACCGGAAGCACCCACAACGTCTTCCTTGTCCAATTCACTGCAGGGCCTGGGTAACGGTGCTCTGGGAGTGTGCGTCGTGCAGCCCCGACAATGCGGTCGGGCGTTGCTGAGCACCGGCGTGGGCGTGGGCATCAGCATGCTGGGCAGCGCCATGGTCGGGTTCGGGGCGGGCCGTCTGACCGCCATGGACACCGCACCGGCTCCCAGCAATGAAGCGGTGATGTCGCCGCAAACCCTGCGCGCCGACGACGTGCTGGCGCTGCTGCCGCCTGCGGCGCAGACCGACGTGCTGGAGATCGTGCGCGAGTGCAGCGGTGCCGAGGCCTGCGCCACCCCGCGCATCCACGACGTGCTGGCGCGGCTGCCCGCCATCCAGCAGCGCGCCCTGCATTGCCTGATGTCGGAATCGCAGTTGCCCGCATCAGCGGTCGGACCCGAATTGGAAGCCAGCAGCTGGCCGCCGGGTGCGCAGGCACAGATGCCCGCCATGGACTGGATGGTGCAAGCGGCCGAGGTTCTTGGGGGACTGGACCACGCCGAGCAGCTGCAACTGCAGCTGGATGTGGAGCAGATCAGTCAGGCCACCCTGGACGCCAAGCAGCACGCTGCGGTGAATCGTCTCGGTCGGCGGTTCGACCCCGCCTATGAGCGCCACATCAACCAGGCACGCATGGCTGCCATCCGAGACCGGTTCGAACAGGACGGCTGGCAGCTGCAGAAACAGGACTTCCTGATCAACGCCACCACCGACCTGGGTGAGCCCGGCCTGCACAACGGCCGCAACCTGTGGCTGGAACTGGCCGGTCCCGGTCCGGCCGAACGCACGCTGATGCTGATGGCGCACGGCGACGTCGCCGGCATCGCCTCGCGGTCCAGCGGTGCGTGGGAAAACGCCTCGGGCGTGGCAGCGGTGCTCGCCCTGCTACGTCGCTTCCGCGACGACGGCCTGCCAGCGGGTGCAAGGGTGCAGGTGCTGATCACCGACCTGCAGCAGCGCGGCATGATCGGAGCCAAGGCCTTCGTGCAGCAGTGTCTGGTCGACGGCACGTGTCCGGATCTGGCGGTGAATCTGGATCGCCTGGGCTGGGGGAATGCACTGGCGATCAGTGGTACCGATCGTCATGGGTTGGTGAGTGAGGCGGTGGAGTTTCCAGAGCAGCGCAACGCCCGCGCGGTGACCGAGCTGGAATCCAGGTTCGCCGAGCAGATGCGTCTGGCGGCACCTCGCTTCGGATTGCGCTTGCCCGACACTGCCGCATGGCGGCTGCCATCAGACCAGGTTGCCCTGCAGCGCGAGGGCGTGGCCGCATTGGGGGTTACGCAAAGCACGGATCGCGAAATGGAACACGACGTCCGCTTCTACGAGGCGCGCGAGCACATGCTGGCTGCTGAAGCCGCCGTGGACTGGGCGCGCTACCCGGAGTACAACACAGGACAGCTTGAACCCCAGGAACAACGGGCGTTCCGGCGTCAGCTGGATGCCTGGCGCAACGCGCGCACTGAGTTTGGCGCGGTAGGACTGCCCCGCGCGATGCGCGTTCCCAACAGCGCCGAAGACCAGCCGGACCAGGTCGATGCACGCACCGCCATGCGTGTGGTGGATACCGTGCATGCAGCCGCACAGGTCTGGCTGCGCCAGCCGGCCGCCTGACCGGACGGCATCATGCGCAGCGACACCATCAGCCAGCAGCGTCGGTCGCAAGGGCAGTTCGAGCGCGCGTTGTGCGCTCGCCAGCCCTCCCAGCGGCATGGCCAGGCACAACCGTTCGCCGGGCATCCGCCGCTGCTGCAGGTCCGCAACGTCGCCCAGGCCTTCACCGTCGGCCTGCTGCTGGGCACGGTGCTTCCCGGAGCGCGCGCCAGCCCGCCGGGCAACGGCTACACCGCAGTCAACCTTGAGGTTCCGCTGCAGGCTGCCAGCACCGCAGCGGCAGGTTGTCTGGCGCGCCCGGCAAACTGCCCGCAGATGCTGGTCGGAGCGACTCTGGTCGCCGTCGGCAGCCTGACAGCGGGAGCGTGGATCGGCTGGCAGGCGCGGGGTCAGCATGCGGGGAGCCCGCCTTCGGATCTGACACTGCCCGCGCCCTGCCCCGCCGCCCTCTCCGCCGCGGCGCAGGGTGCGGCGGTCGCGCAGCAGCAGCGCAACCAGAGCGCTTCGCTGAATGCGTCCGCCACGCTGGGGTTCCGTGCCACGCAACTGGACCCCGCGCGTGATCCCTGCGTGTCGCTGTATGACCACGTCAACGGTCGCTGGGCAAACGCCACCGTGCTGGCCGACAATCAGAGCCGCTGGCACATCTCCACTGCGCTGGAGCAGCGCGGACGCACCCAGCAGCGGGCGCTGGCCGCGCAGCTGGCCACCCTGCCCGCTCCCACGCCCGCGCAACGGGTGGTGGCCGACCTGTGGACCAGTGGCATGGATGAAAGCCACATCAACAGTGACCGTCTGCGTCCGCTGCGCGGCGAACTGGCCGCCATCGATGCACTGGCATCGCCGCAGGACATTGAAGCGCACCTTCAACACCTTGCACTGAAAGGTCGCAATCCGGTGTTCGGACTGGTCGTTGAACCGGACATGGGCAACCGCAGCACGCAGATTGCCTATGCCTATCAAGGTGGGCTGGGATTGCCATCGGCCGCACACTATCTATCTACGCGGCAGGCCACGCTGCACCGCGACTACCGCGCGTACATCGCCGCACTGCTGGAGCTGTCGGGCACGGCGTCTGACCAGGCGCACAACGATGCGGTTGCGGTGTTCGCACTGGAGCAGCGCCTGGCCATGGCATCCACGTCGAGGACCGAGCTGCGCGACAATCTCGCCGAAACCTACAACCCGATGAACGCCTCCCAGGCCGACGCGCTTACCCCGAACTTCCGCTGGAGCGGATT
>JAEXNZ010000107.1 GCA_023439425.1 Pseudomonadota bacterium | reverse complement strand
CGCCCTCACAACCACTGCGCCATCTGCGCCCACCACGCCTCCATGTGCCCCGGCTCGCGCAGCCGCTCACGCCACCAGCGCAGCGCCGCGCCCTCCTCCCCGGTGCGCCAGGCCAGCCAGAACGTCTCGTCCGGCTTGGGCTCTTCCACCTCGCGCACCACCAGCCGGCCCTGCGCCACCGCGGCCTGGACATACGGCTCAGGCAGGAAACCGAAACCCAGCCCCGCACACTGCAACCGGAACTTGCTCAGCATGTCCGGCACAGTCACCGTCTCCTGCCCCATCAGCAGCCCCACCGTGCGCGGCAGCAGCCGGCGCGCGGAATCTGCCACGGCAATGGCGCAGTGCTCGGCCAGCGCATCGCGTCCGAGCGGCCCGGAAACCGCCGCCAACGGGTGTGACGGAGCCACCGCGAACACAAACCGCACCACGCCCAGCGCTTCCACCACATAACCACCGCCACTGGGCCCCTCGCCCGCCGCCCCCACCAGCAGGTCGGCGCGGCGATCCAACAGCGCCTCCCAGGTGCCCGACAGCGCCTCGCTGATCAGCCGCACCCGGGTCTGCTCGGCCACGTCACTGAAATCAGCGATGTCCTGCGCCAGCAACGCCGGCTGGAACATCGAATCCACCGCCAGAGTCAGCTCCGCCTCCCAGCCCGAGGCCACCCGGCGCACCCGCAGCTCCAGTTCGCGAGCGGCCCGCAGCAGGTGCCGGCCCTCTTCCAGCAGCGCCAGTCCGGCCTCGGTGAGGTCGGCGCGCGGCCCGACCCGGTCAAACAGCTGCACGCCCAGGTCCTGTTCCAGCTTGGACACGGTGTAGGAAATGGTGGACGGCACCTTGTGCAGTGCCTTGCCGGCGGCCGCGAACGAGCCACGGCGGTCAATGGCATCCAGGATCTGCAGCGCGTCGAGGCTGAGCTTGAGCATTCGAAATTTTCGATGATGGCTTGCAAAACTATCCGTTTTTCAAACCCGGAGTGCAAGCGGATACTGGCCGCAACAGGAAAGGGACGGGGCCAACCCACCCCGGACCATCATCGAAACAGTCGAACACCCAGGAGAACAACATGCTGCAGATCCGCAAGAGCAACACCCGTGGCCAGGCCAACCATGGCTGGCTGAACTCCCAGCACACCTTCTCGTTCGCCAATTACTACGACCCGCGCTACACCAGCTTCGGCCCGCTGCGGGTGATCAACGAAGACCAGGTGATCGGTGGCCAGGGCTTCGGCACCCACAGCCACAGCAACATGGAGATCGTCTCCTATGTGCTGGGCGGCGCGCTGGAGCACAAGGACTCGATGGGCACCGGCTCGGTGCTGCGCTACGGCGACGTGCAGCGCATGAGCGCGGGCAGCGGGGTCAGCCACAGTGAGTTCAATCACTCGGCCGACGAAACCGTGCACTTCCTGCAGATCTGGCTGTTCCCGGAAGTCGAAGGCATTCCGCCGAGCTACGAGGAGACCCACTTCACCCCCGAGAGCAAGCGCGGCCAGTTGCGTTTGATCGTGTCCGAGGACGGCCGCGATGGCTCGTTGAAGATCCATCAGAACGCGCGCATCTATGCCGGGCTGTTCGATGGCGACGAGCAGGCAAAGCTGGAACTGGCTCCGGGTCGCGGCAGCTATGTGCAGGTGGCGCGTGGGCAGGTGAAGGTCAACGGCATCACCCTGGATACCGGCGATGCGCTGCAGATCCGCGATGAGGCGCAGGTGACGATTGAGAACGGGCGCGATGCCGAGGTGCTGGTGTTTGATCTGCCGCTTTGAACGTGCTGCCGGGCAAGCCCGGCACTACGCGGAAAGATGCGGCAAATGCGGGAAAAATGCGGGCATGAGGGTTGCATCCTGCACCCCCATGCCCGCTCCCGCCTTGCTCAGAACCCGGTGTTGAATTCCAGCTGGAACACGTCGATGGCCAGCGGCGGGCCGAACACTTCCTTGGCCGCCATCCATTTGCCGCTCACCCAGGTGCGGTGATCGAACATGTACGCGCCGCCCACGTAGTAGCCGCGCGCGTTGGTGCCACCGAGGTGGAAGTTGGAATCGTTGAACGCATCCGGCAGCGCGTCCGGCTCGATCCGCTTGTAGCCCAGCAGCGCCTGCCATTGGCCCTTCTGCTTCAGCTCGACATCGCCGAAGGTAGCCTGCAGCATCCACGCGGTGTCGCCACTGCGGAACGATTCGGCGGTGGTGGTGCCACCGTTGCCGAAGTTGTTGACGATGCCGCCATTGGCGCGGGTGAACATCGCATTCTGGTCATAGGCCAGGTTGCGGATGTAGTCCGCCTCCAGGCGCATGTCCATGCGATGGCTGAGCGACGCGTCCCAGCGCAGGTTGAGGTCCGCCAGGCGGAATGCCGAGGCCAGGCCCACGTACTGCGGAGTCGGTGTATTGGCCGGGTCCAGCGGATTGAGCGCGATGTCACGCAGCAGCATCAGGGTGTTGCCCTTTTGCATGAAGGCCGGACGCGACCAGTCGGTGTCGCAGCCCGGCGCGCCTGCATACAGCAGGCACGGCGAGGATACCTTGCCGCTGATGTTCTTATAGTCGTAGTACGCCACCGCCGCACGCACGCTGTGGTTGTCATTGAAGCGCCAGTCGATGCCGACCTGCGCGCCGCTCAGCCACTTGTTCTCGTTCGGGGTCTTGACCTGGCTGGCGCTGG
>JAEXNZ010000103.1 GCA_023439425.1 Pseudomonadota bacterium | reverse complement strand
CATGGCCGAACGACACCCGGCGGCCATCGGCAAACGCAAGATCGCGCTCATGGCAGCTCGCGCAGGCAATCTGCCCCGAGCGCGACAGCGCCGGGTCATTGAACAAGCGTTGCCCCAGCGCGACCTTCGTAGGCGAGGAGGGGTTGTCAGCCGGATGCACCACTGAGGGCAGCACGGACATCTCCTGCCATGCCACGGCGGTATCGACGCGGGGCGCGGGCCACGCAGACACCGGCTGTGCGTACAGCCGGCGCAGGCAGGTCGGCTCTGGTGTAGCGCCCGTCAGCAGGGCGGCACGACATGCCGACAATGCCCCCTGCGAGGCGTCACGGCGGGCATCGGCGGGCAGCGTGCCGCCCAGCAGCAGGCACAGCAGCAGGCCGGACCAGCGGGTACGCGCGCGACCCACGCTCAGAACCGGTAACCCAGTTCCAGCCAGTAGCTGCGGCCTGGCTCGTAGAACGTGCTGCCTGCCGTGGTGCCCACCAGCCGGTTGGCACGATTGAGCACGTTCTGCGCTTCCACGCGCACGTAGGCTTCCTGTGCGTGCGGCAGGGCGAATGCGTACTCCAGCGTGGTGTCCCAGGTCCAGCCGCCTGGATTGCGGGTCTCCTTGTACACCGGCACCGGTTGGCCTTCGTGCAGTACCGTCTCGCTGCTCTCGTCAACGGTGCGGAAGCCGGCGCGATAGCGCAGGAAGTTGCTCCATGACAGACCCCACGGCAAGGTGGTGGTGGTGGACAGGCGCGCCGACCATGGGCGGTTGTAGTCCTGCGCGGGCAACCTCAGCCGCGTGGTGATCTGGCCCTTGAAGCTGATCGGCTCGTAGAAGTAGTCGCTGTCGTCGAGATCGGCTTCATAGTCGTTGTAGTTGCGCTCGATGTCCGTGTGGTCGAAGGCCAACTGCGCCTGGGTGCGGGTGCCGCCCCACTGCCAGGGCTGCGAGGGTGCAATCGACAGCGTGTAGATCTGGCTGCTGCTGCGGCCGAGATTGGTGTATTCGTACAGGCGCTGGTTGTAGACGCCGCGATCGTAGGTTTCTTCCACCAGCTTGCGCACCACTTCGCGGTGATTGGCGCGATTGACGTACTTCAGGTTGACGTCCAGCCCGCCCAGTGACTGCTGCAGGCCCAGCGTCCACTCGTTGGTGTAAGGGGTATCCACATCGGTCACGCGGTTGGCGGTGGTGTTGCGGGTGCCGGACACGTCTTCCCACGGGGTGGCGCTGCTGGTGCGGTTGCGGGTCTCCTGCAGGTGTTCGCGCCCTTCACGCATCAGGTAGGCAAAGAAGTTGCGGCCGTAGTAGCGGTTGTAGCCGCTGCTGATGACAGTGCGGCCGCTACCGCCGACGTCCCAGGACAGTGCCAGACGCTGCGACAGCGAGGTGTCCTTCCAGATCGAGTTGCGGTCCAGGCGCAGGCCGGGGCGAACGCTGAGGTCGCCGATGCGGATGTCGTCCTGCACCCAGGCTTCCAGTTCGGTACCAGAGACCTCGAACGATCCTGCGTGATACAGCATCAAACGGGTGAAGTACTGGCCTTGGCCTGCGCGCAGGCCGCCGCTGGTGCTGGTGAACACTGGCGACAGCGAGCAGCTTGCCTCGTCCACCACGCCGGTGCGCAGCAGGCAGCTGGTGGCTGCCTTGGGGTTCTGGTAGTTGTAGTGGTCGTTCAGACGCTCGTAATAGGCATCGCGACGCTGCACGCCGGCACCAAACTGCAGGCGGTGTTCGCTGCGGCCGAGGCTGAAGACCTCGCGGTCGGCACTGAAACGGTAGCCGATCTTGCGGTCATGCTGGTCGATGTTGCCCCAGCTGCCCTCGATGCTGCTGGAACTGACGCCCCAGTCGAACGCTTCCGACCGCGCCCAGTTGCGCAGGTAGGCCGCCTCGCCGCGTCGCGAGGTCTCCACATCGCTGTAGCTGAGCGTGTTGTTGAAGGTCCATGCAGTGTGTTCGATACGCGCGCGCAGGCTCACCAGCGGGCCCCCGCTCTTGATGTCGAACCAGGCGTCGCGGCTTCCGGCGATGAAATAGCGGTCGTTGGTGGGCGCATAGGTGACATTGCCGCCGAGGCTGACGCCGGCCCCGTTGTCCCAGTCCACTGCGAGGCTGGCGGCGGTGTTCTCGCGGGTCTGGGTGCGTTTGAAATCGTCGTTGCTGCTGACCCGTCCCGCGGTATACGCACGCAATGGAATCTCAGAGCGTGTGCGGGTCACGGTGCCGATGATGCCGAGGCCACCGCGGGTACGGCCCTCCAGGCGGGCACCCAGCTTGTACTTGTCGTACTCCGGCTGATAGGCGTAGGTGGCTGATTCGGCGAAGCTGTCCTGCTGGCCCGGATGCATGATCAGTTCATCCCAGGCCGAGCGCTGCATGCGGAACCAGACCTTGCCCGACAATGCGTCGCCCGCCTTGCGGCTGGTCGCGTCGACCACGCCGCCGGTGAACCCGCCGTACGCGGCGGGCACATTGCTGTCATACACCGCCAGGGTTTCAATAAGATCGGTGTCAAGCGCGATGCCCTGCGCGTTGGAGGGGACGTCGGCCGGCTCATTGGCACGGATCACCCCCGGTACGATGGCGCTGGCCGGGTCCAGGTCATTGTTGAAGCCGGCACCATCGAGCATCAGCAGGTTCTGATAGTACGGCGCGCCATTGATGGAGAACTCGCCCGGGCGGATCTCGCCGCCATTGCGCGCCGAGCGGGTGGTCTCGCTGAACTGCACGGCGGGGTTGATGCGCAGCAACGTGGCCAGGTCGCCATCCCCCTTCACCTGCGACTGGATGTAGTCAGCCGTCAGAGCGATGCCTTCGGCATAGCGGAAGGTGGGCACACTGCCACCGCCCACCTTCAGCGCCGGCATGCGGCTGCCGGTGCTTGTAGGGGCGGCACTCCGCTGCAGCGTGTAGCTGCCATCGGCACGGCGTACGGCACGCAGGCCGCTGCCATTCAACAGCTGCTGCAACCCTTCATCGAGCGAGGGTGCGCCAGTCATCGGCGGGGCCTGGCGTCCGGCAGTGAGCGCCGGATCGAAGGCCAGTGCCACCCCATGCTGGCCGGCAAAACGCGAGAGCGCCCGGCCCAGCGGCTCGGCGGCCTGCGCAGGGGCATCGCTGCTTTGCGCCAAGGAGAACAATGGGGTGGCCAGCAGGGCCAGCGACAAGGCGCTGGCGGCAATCAGTCGGGGATAATGGGTCATCAGGCGGGGTCTGGAAGCAGGGATTCCTCTATCTGCCCCGCGAGATGGAAAAAAGTGTCAGCGCGCGACGACCGTGGTCCACCAGCCACCGGCCGTGCGCTGCACGCGAACCGGGTAGGTGGCTTCGAGCAGGGCAAGCGTGCGGTCGCTGTCATCCATCGGGAACGCCCCCGATACCGGCAGCGCGGCCACCTCGGGGTCGCAGCGCAGCATGCCGCGACGGTAGCGGCCCAGCTCATCCAGCAGGGTGCCCAGCGGCAAGCGATCGGCCACGCGCAGGCCGGTGGTCCAGTTGCTCACGGTGTCGTCCAGCGGGTCGATCCGGTGATTGCCGGTGCCATCGAACACCGCCTGCTGACCGGCACCCAGCTCCCATGCCGTGCCCTGACCGGCCTGGATGCGCAGCCGGCCCTCAAGCAGTGCCACCCGTGTGCGGGTGTCTTCGACCGCCACGTCGAAGCGCGTCCCCAGCGCCTGAATGCGCCCGTGCGCGGTGTAAACCCGCAGCGGGCGTGGCGGGTGCTGGACATCGTCGGCACTGATGATGCGGACGCGTCCACGCTGCAGCCGCAGGGCGCGCTCGCTGAAGCTGTAATCCAGCGCGATCACCGTGTCGGTATCCAGTTCGATGCGGCTGCCATCCGGCAGCGGTTGCCCGCGGCGCTCGCCCACCGCAGTACGCAGCGGTGGCGTGCCGGTAGAGGGTGCCAGCACCTGCCAGCCCAGCGCACCGAGCGGCAGCAGGGTCAGCCAAAGGCCGATGCGTTTGACGGCTGCACGTCGCGAGGCCGTGCGCGTGCGCCCCAGCACCGGCAGGGCGAGGTCCGGCGGCACCTGCTGCAGCAGCGCCTGCAACTGCTGCGCGCGCTGCCAGGCGCGTGCGTGGTCCGGGTGCTGCGCGCACCAGTGCTGACAGGCACTGCGGGTCCCTGCATCGTCCGGCGCATCGTGCATGAGCAGCAGCCACTCGGCGGCAGCATCCAGCACGGCGGCGGAGAGTGCTGGCTCAGGGCGCATGCAGCAGGCATTCCAGGAGGGCGCGCTTGAAGTGGCGCTTTACCGTGCTCAGCGACAACCCCAGGCGGACGGCAATGGCATCCTGCTTCAGGCCTTCAAACTGGGCCAGTAGAAATACCTGGCGCGCAGCGTGGGGCAGGGTGTCCAGCATGGCGTCAATCTGCTGCAGCGCCTCGCGCACCACCGCCTGTTCCTCCAGCGACGGCAGCACCGGTTCGGGCAGGCTGGCCAACTGCTGCAGATAGGCGCGCTCCAGCGACTGCCGGCGGAACCAGTTCGCTGCCAGACCGCGTGCCACCGTGGTGAGAAAGGCGCGGGGCTCCCGCAGCGCCTGCAGGTCGCGGTCACCGGCCAGGCGCACGAAAGTGTCCTGGGTGAGGTCGGCGGCGGTCTCGCGGCAACCCACGCGACCGCTGAGCCAGGCGTGCAGCCAGCTGCGATGGTCCCGGTAAAGGGCTCCCAGCAGCTCTTGGTGTGGCCGTACGGCGGGCATGCAGCGGCGTGCTCCACTGATGGGAATGAGAATGATTCGCAAGTATGGCAATGCCGACGCTGAATTGCCAGTGTCGCGTTTGTCTTGAATCACTTCGCGGCAACCGCATATCCGGTACATCTGACACGGCCGGCGCTGCTGGCCACGACCTTGAAGAGGATCCCCCATGCGAATGGACAAGCTCACCTCGCGTTTCCAGCAGGCGCTGGCTGACGCACAGTCGCTGGCCGTGGGCCGCGACCACTCCATCCTTGAACCCGTGCACGTGTTCACCGCGCTGCTGGATCAGCAGGGCGGCAGCACGCGCCCGCTGCTGTCGCAGGCCGGCGTCAACGTGCCCGTACTGCGCGAGCGCCTGACCGAGGCGCTGGACGCGCTGCCCAAGGTGACCGGCCAAGCCGGCAATCTGTCGATGGGCAACGACCTCAATCGCCTGCTGAACGCCACCGACAAACTGGCCCAGCAGCACGGCGATGCCTTCATTGCCAGTGAATGGTTCGTGCTGGCCGCGCTGGAAGACAGCGGCACGCTCGGCATGGCGCTGCGCGCCGCCGGGGCCGACAAGGCCCGCGTCGACGCGGCCATCGACAAGATCCGGGGTGGTGAAAGCGTGCAGTCGGAAAACGCCGAAGACCAGCGCCAGGCGCTGGAGAAATACACCATCGACCTGACCGCGCGCGCCGAGAGCGGCAAGCTCGACCCGGTGATCGGCCGTGACGAGGAGATCCGCCGCACCATCCAGGTGCTGCAGCGCCGGACCAAGAACAACCCGGTGCTGATCGGCGAACCCGGCGTGGGCAAGACCGCGAATGTGGAAGGCCTGGCCCAGCGCATCATCAACGACGAAGTGCCCGAAGGCCTGCGCGGCAAGCGCGTGCTGTCGCTGGACATGGGCGCGCTGATCGCCGGTGCCAAGTTCCGCGGCGAGTTCGAGGAGCGCCTGAAGGGCGTGCTCAACGACCTGGCCAAGAGCGAAGGCCAGATCATCCTGTTCATCGACGAGCTGCACACCATGGTCGGCGCGGGCAAGGCCGACGGTGCGATGGACGCCGGCAACATGCTCAAGCCGGCGCTGGCCCGTGGCGAACTGCATTGCGTGGGCGCGACCACGCTGGATGAGTACCGCAAGTACATCGAGAAGGACGCCGCGCTGGAGCGCCGCTTCCAGAAGGTGTTCGTGGGCGAGCCCAGCGTGGAAGACACCATTGCCATCCTGCGCGGACTGAAAGAGAAGTACGCCGTGCACCACGGTGTGGAGATCACCGACCCGGCGATCGTCGCGGCGGCCACGCTGTCGCACCGTTACATTGCCGACCGCCAGCTGCCGGACAAGGCCATCGACCTGATGGATGAGGCCGCCTCGCGCATCCGCATGGAGATCGACTCCAAGCCGGAAGAGCTGGACCGCATGGAGCGCCGCCTGATCCAGCTCAAGATCCAGCGTGAAATGCTGAAGAAGGAAAAGGACGACGCCTCGCGCCAGCGCCTGGCCGATCTGGAAACCGACATCGATGCACTGGAGCGTGAGTTCTCCGACCTGGATGAAATCTGGAAGTCGGAGAAGGCCGCACTGCAGGGCACGACCAAGATCAAAGAGCAGATCGAGCAGGTGAAGCTGGAGCTGGAATCGGCCCAGCGCCGCCAGGACTTCGGCCGCATGAGCGAGCTGCAGTACGGGCAGTTGCCGCAGTTGGAGAAGCAGCTGGCCGCCGCGCAGGAAGCCGAAGCCACCGAGTTCAAGCTGGTGCAGGACCGGGTGACCGCCGAGGAGATCGCCGAGGTGGTCTCACGCTGGACCGGCATTCCGGTCAACCGCATGCTGGAAGGCGAGCGCGAGAAGCTGCTGCGCATGGAAGACGTGCTGCACGAGCGCGTAGTCGGCCAGGAAGAGGCGATCAAGGTCGTCTCCGACGCGGTGCGCCGCTCGCGCGCGGGTTTGTCCGATCCGAACCGCCCCAGTGGTTCGTTCCTGTTCCTCGGCCCCACCGGCGTAGGCAAGACCGAGCTGTGCAAGTCGCTGGCCGAATTCCTGTTCGACAGCAGCGACGCCATGATCCGCATCGACATGAGCGAGTTCATGGAGAAGCACAGCGTGGCCCGCCTGATCGGTGCGCCCCCGGGCTACGTGGGCTACGAGGAAGGCGGCTACCTGACCGAAGCCGTGCGCCGTCGCCCGTATTCGCTGATCCTGCTGGATGAGGTGGAGAAGGCACACACCGATGTGTTCAACATCCTGCTGCAGGTGCTGGACGACGGTCGTCTGACCGATGGCCAGGGCCGCACCGTGGACTTCCGCAACACCGTCATCGTGATGACCTCCAACCTGGGCTCGCATCAGATCCAGGACATGAGCAGCGACGACAGTCCGGAGGCCTACACGCAGATGAAGGCGGCGGTGATGGGGGTGGTGCAGGCACACTTCCGTCCGGAGTTCATCAACCGGCTGGACGACATCGTGGTGTTCCACCCGCTGGACAAGGCGCAGATCAAGCAGATCGCGCGCATCCAGATGCACGGCCTGGAGAAGCGGCTGGCCGAACGCGGCCTGCGCATCGAGGTCAGCGACGACGCGTTCGGCTTGCTGGGCAATGTGGGCTTCGACCCGATCTATGGCGCGCGGCCGCTCAAGCGTGCCATCCAGGCGCAGCTGGAGAACCCGCTGGCGCAGCGCATCCTGTCGGGCGATTTCGCTACCGGTGATGTGATCAGGGTCGACGCCGCCGAAGGCAAGCTGGTCTTCGCCAAAGGCTGATGCCATGTAGAGCCGGGCTTGCCCGGCTGCCCAGCCCGTAGAGCCGGGCTTGCCCGGCTAAGCGGGGCAAGCCCCGCTCTACAGATAAACCGCGCGCGCGGTGTCACAGATACACCACGCGTCTGGTGTCATTGCGTGCCATCGAATCTGCGGGCGCACACTCAAACGCCTCCGCAAAAGCCGCCAGCTGGGACGCCGCAACATCGGTGCGCGGCGCGCCGAAGCTGTGCGGGTTGGCCGCAAGCTCCAGCCGCAGCCGCTGCGGCGTCTGCAACCGACGGTTGGTGTGCGCCCAGCTGATGAAGAAACGCTGTTCGCGGCTGAGCCCATCAACCATCGGGTCGGTGCTGGCCCCGCACTGTTCGCGCAGCGCCTCCAGCGCCAGCATCAGCCCGCCCAGATCAGCCATGTTTTCATTGGCGGTCAGCGTGCCGTTGACCGCCAGGCCGTCAATGCGCTGCTGGTCATACTGCACGGCCAGCCGCCGCGACAGATCCTGATAGCGCGTACGGTCATCCTCGCTCCACCAGTGCTGCAGTTGCCCGTTGAGCGCGAACTGGCTGGTTTCGGCCGAGAACGCATGGCTCATTTCATGGCCGATGATCACCCCGATGGCCCCATAGTTGAGCGCGTCATCGGCATCGGGGTCGAAGATCGGCGGTTGCAGCAGCCCGGCCGGGAAGCCCATGTCGTTGTTCATTACATCGAAGTACGCGTTCACCGAATGTGCGCTGATCCGCCAGCGCTGGGCGTCCTGCGGCTGCCCGATCCGCGCCAGGTCGGCACGCTGCTGGAATGCACGCAGCAACCGCAGGTTGCGTAGATAGCCGCAGCGCTCGGTACGCAGTTCCGACCAGTCCGGCCATTGCTCTGGATGACCGATGCGCGGGTTGAGCAGGTCGGCCTTGGCCTGCGCGGTGACCCGGGTGTCCGGGTCCAGCCACAGCGCGGTCGCCAGTCGCTGCTTCAACACGGTGCGCATCTGTTCGACCATCTGATTGATTCGCCCGCGGACCTCCGCGGGGAAGTGTGCGCCGACGTAGACCTCGCCCATCGCATCGCCGGCGTAGGTGTCGATGCTGCCCAGCACCCGCTGCCAGCGCGGTGCCATGGTCTGGTTCACGCCGAGCAGGCGCTGCTGGAAGTCGTGCATGGTCTGCACGAAGCGGTCATCCAGGTGCGGGCTGGCGGTGTCCAGGCAGTGGAAGCGCAGGTAGGCGCGCCAGACCGCCACGTCGGTATCGACCAGCGCGGCGCTGACCTCGCGGTGGAACCCCGGCGTGGCCAGCGAGAAGCGGATGGCAGGATCCACCCCCAACGCCTCGAACAATCCGCTCCAGCGGAAGTTCGGGGT
>JAEXNZ010000054.1 GCA_023439425.1 Pseudomonadota bacterium | reverse complement strand
TACAGTCTGCCCCCGTTGGCCGCTTGGGTATCCCTCCTTACCACCCTGTCCCGTCGTGCCGAAGCGTTTTCGGTGTGGGGTGGAAGAGCCCGCAATTTTGGGGATGAATCGGGGTTCTGTCAACAATCTTTTTCAACTTTTTCACACGAAGTGAAAATTTCCTTCCGCGACGGGCTCATTCACACGGCAGCGGCAGGCGCTCGTCATCGAAGATCGCCACATGCGGCACGCCATCGCGTCCAATCCAGCCCCGATACATGCCCTGGGTGTTGAACGGGGTGGCTGCGACACCCTCTGCGGACAGCACGATCGCTCCGCCGTCGCCGCCCAGCGCCGGGATACGCTCATTGATGACCGCACGACCGGCCTCGACCGGCGACTGCTTCAGGTACTGCATGCGTGCGCAGATGTCGTAGGCAGCGGCGGTGCGGATGTAGAACTCGCCCCAGCCGGTGCCGGAGACCGCACACGTGGCATTGGCATAGGTGCCGGCCCCGATGATTGGCGAGTCGCCCACACGGCCATAGCGCTTGTTGGTCATGCCGCCGGTGGACGTGCCTGCGGCCAGGTGGCCCTGCGCATCCAGCGCCACCGCACCCACGGTGCCGAAATGACGTGCGGTTTCGAAATCGGCGTGCGCCTGGCCGCTGGCCTCCTCTTTCAGGGCCCGCTGCAGCTGCTGCCAGCGCTTCTCGGTGCGGAAGTAGGACGGGTCGACCAGCGGAATGCGCTGGCTCTCGGCGAAGGCCTCGGCCCCCTGCCCCACCATCATCACGTGCGGCGAATGCTGCATGACCGCTTCGGCCAACTGGATCGGATTGCGTACCCGTTGCACGCCAGCGACCGCGCCGGCCTTCAAGGTCGCCCCGTCCATCAGCGCAGCATCCAGCTCGTTGCGCCCGTCATGGGTGAACACCGCCCCTTTGCCGGCGTTGAAGGTGGGATCGTCCTCGAGCACGGTGATCGCCGCGGTGACCGCCTCCAGCGCGGGTTTGCCCGCATCCAGCGCCTCATGCCCGGCCAGCAGGGCCCTGCGCAGCGCCTCGCGCGCCACCTGCGCTTCGGCCGGACTCAGGTCCTTGCGTTGGACCCCCGCCCCACCATGTATGACCAGGACCGGATCGGCCGCCCAGGCCAGCGAGGGCACCAGGCAGAAGGCGAGCAGCAGGCGGGAACGAAGCAACATGAACAGGGCCCGGAAGGAAAGTGAGGTACATCATGCCGCAGCCTGACCAAGCTGAAGCAGGGCCGCTGGCGGCTGACGTAAAAAAGACGTTAAATGCGCGCCGTCCATTCCGAATGTGAATGGGGGCCAGGCCTCCCCTGAGGCCGACTATTCTTCTTGAGAATTCTCATGCGTAAACAGGCGATGGCGTGGTCGATCCAGCTGGCGTTGATGGGTGTGTCCGCCGCAGCAGCGGCCCAGTCCCCGGCGGCCCCTGACGTGCAGCAGCTGGACACGGTGCAGGTGACCGGCTCGCGCATTCCGCGCGCCCAGGTGGAGGGGCCAGCTCCGGTGACCGTGATCACCGCCGAGCAGATCCAAGCCAGCGGCTTCACCAGCGTGCCCGACGTGCTGCGGTCGATG
Source organism: Pseudomonadota bacterium (assembly GCA_023439425.1). Taxonomy (GTDB): domain Bacteria; phylum Pseudomonadota; class Gammaproteobacteria; order Xanthomonadales; family Xanthomonadaceae; genus Stenotrophomonas. The sequence goes on along the minus strand of JAEXNZ010000054.1, from coordinate 1,228 downwards.
ACCCAGAACGGCGGTGAAACCCAGAGCCAGCAGTCGGCCAGCGGCGCGGACTTCTCGCCGGGCGCACAGCAGGTGGACCTGCGCGGGCTGGGCCCGAACCACACCCTGGTGCTGGTCAACGGCCGTCGCATTGCCGACTTCCCGATGCCGTTCCAGGGCCGCAGCAACTTCACCGACGTGTCCAACATTCCGCTGGGCATGATCGAGCGGATTGAAGTACTGACCGGCAGTGCCTCGGCCATCTACGGTTCGGACGCGATCGCCGGCGTGGTCAACTTCATCCTGAAGAAGCAGGTGGACGGCACCACGGTGGACGTGCGCATGGGCACCACCAGCGAAGGCGACGGCGAGTCGTTCGACATGAGCGTGGCCAGCGGCTTCGACGCCGGTCGGTTCAGTGCCGTCTACAGCCTGGAGCTTCAGTCGCAGACGCCGTTGTGGGCGTACGAGCGCGACCAGCAGGACTCGACCCTGGACGCGCCCACCGAAAGCGCGCGTGCGGCACGTCGTGCGTACCTGCGCACCGACTACAACGATGACTACCTGGACCCGGGCCAGGCCACCTGCGACGCTCTTGCCGGGCAGAACCGTGGCAGCACCTATTACGCCGAGCGTCCGCGCTACGGCTTCTACTGCGGCAGCGACCGTTCGATCGGCTACGGCACGATCCTGAGCAAGCGCCGCGGGGCCAACGGCTATGCCTCGTTGCGCTACGCCTTCGACAACGGCGCGGAATGGTTCGCCGACGTGCAGCTGGGCTACCACGACATCGCCCTGATGCGCGATGTGACCCAATGGGGCCGCATGGCCGCCGATGGCAATGAAGACGGCTACTTCTACAACCAGGCCACCGATCAGGTCGAGTTCTGGCAGCGCCAGTTCTCGCCGGAGGAGATGGGCGGCCTGAGCAACGGCATGATTCGCAGCACCCAGAAGACCTTCAGTGTGACCACCGGCTTCAAGGGCTCCCTGACCGGCGCATGGGACTACGAGGCCTCGCTGAGCCACTCGCAGTACCAGTCCAGCATCCGCTGGCCGCAGATCATCGCGGCAAAGGCCAATGATCTGTTCCTGGGGCCGCAGCTGGGCGAGGACGACGACGGCTTCCCGATCTACAACGCCGACCCGGCGCGCCTGTATCAGCCGCTGACCCGTGCCGAGTACGACAGCATTGCCGCGCGCACGACCTATACGCCGAAGTCGCGCACCAGCACCGCTGCGCTTACCC
>JAEXNZ010000043.1 GCA_023439425.1 Pseudomonadota bacterium | reverse complement strand
CTGCGTGGCTTCGCGGTCCCTGACACGTTCACGCAGCCACGCAGGGCGTGGCTCTACGACAATCAAACAAAAAGGGCACCCGAGGGTGCCCCTTTTCGTCAACGCCAGATCTTGATCTGGTCGTTCTCCACCCGCTGCATCGGCTGGCCCGGCTTGCAGGTAAACGTGGCACCGAACGCCGGCAGGTTGCTCAGCGGCCCATTGGTGCGCCAGCGACCCGGTGCGCGGATGTCGCCGGTGAGGCGCTGTGCGGCTTCGTTCGGCGACAGCTGCTGCGGCCGCAGCGCCGCCCAGGCGCGGAAGAAGCCCTGCTGCTGCGCCGGCTTGGCCTTCGGTTCCTGCGCCAGGTACGCGGCCCAGGCCAGTTCCACGCCGGCGATGTCGGCCAGGTTCTCTTCCTGGGTCAGCGCACCATTGACCTTGGCACCCTTCACGCCGGGGAAGTCATAGGCGCTGTACTGCGCGGCCACGCGGCTGCCGAGCAGGGTCCAGGCGGTCTTGTCGGCCGGGGTCCACCAGCTGCGCAGTTCGCCCTTGGCATCCACCAGCGCGCCCTTGGCATCGACGGCACGGTTCAGCTCGTGCGCGACCAGCGCGCCGAAGCTGCCGAACTTGTCGGCGGCGTCGGCCTTGGCGTTGAACACCGGGCCCTGCAGCGCGGCAGCCGTGACGATCAGGCGGTTCTGCGCGATGTCATAGGCCAACGACGGCTGCTGCGGCAGCACGTCCCACCGGCGGTCGGCGTTGCCCTTGCCAATGCGCTTCATTTCCTCGCGGTGGCGCCAGGTGGAGGCGATCAGCATGTTGCCGCCGAAGCTGCCACGGCCCATCGGCTGCACGGTGTAGTCGAGGTCGCGCAGCGGCGTGCCGATTTCGATCTTCAGCGCGGCCAGCTTGGCCTGGGCTTCGCCCTTGGCCTCGGCGCTCAGCCAGCTGCTGTTCTTGACCGCGTCGATCTGCACTTCGCGGACCTTGTCGACGATCCAGGCGGCCTGACGGCGATCTTCGGCCGACAGATGACGGGCAGCATATTCACGACCGACCATCGGGCCGGCGGCCACGTTGATCGCGTTGAGCACCTGTTCCCAGCGCGCCGGGGCCAAGGTTTCGCCGCGGATCACGCGACCACGGAACTCAAACTCGGCATCGCGGTAGGCCTTGGACAGGTACGGAGCCATCGCATCGCCCACGCGCCAGCGCAGGTAGGCCTTCCACTGGTCCGGCTTGATCCGGGTGACCATGCCGTCCAGCGCCTTGAACAGGTTCGGGTCGGCCAGCGACACCAGGTCGTCGTTGACGCCCTGCACCTTCAGGAACGCATCCAGCTGCAGGTTCTTGTAGCGGCTGTTGAGGTCCTTGGTGGAGATCGGCGCGTAGTTGTTGAACGGGTTGTTGATCCCGGCCAGCGACTGCGCGTTGCGCGCCAGTTCGGTTTCCAGCGCGATGACCGCCTGTGCTTCGGCATCCAGCTTGGCCGCCGGGGTGCCGGTCAGGGCGAGGATCTGCTTCACGTAGTTGCGGTAGCGACCCATCAACGCGACCGTGTCGGCGTCGGTGCGGGTGTAGAAGGCCGGGTCCGGCAGACCCATGCCACCCTGCATGAAGTAGCCGATGTGGCGGTCCAGCGCCTTCAGGTCCACGTCCGGGGCGAAGTTGAAGGCTACCGGAATGCCAACCTGGTGAAGGGCGGCGATCGAGGCCGGCACGTCCTTGGCCTTCTTGATGGCATTGATGCGGGTCAGCAGCGGAGCGATCGGGTTGGAGCCGTCGGCTTCCACCGCCGCTTCGTCCAGGCCGCTGGCCCAGAAATCACCCAGCAGCTTCTGCGTGTTGCCCTGCGGCGACTTCATCGCGGCGTCCAGCAGTTCACGCTGCTGCAGGCGGGTGCGGTCGGCCAGCTGGCCCAGCGCGGTGGTTGCGCCGGTCTGCGGCACCGGGTTGGCCTTCAGCCAGCCGGCGTTGGTGGCGTCGTAGAAGTCGGTGCACTGCGCGCTGGCGACCGGGGTACGGGCGGCCTTCTTCTTCGGCGCGGCGGAGGCATCGGTGATCACCAGGGACGCCAGCCCCAGACCCAGGGCAATGGCAAGCGGACGAAGGTTGGGCATGCGAAACAAATCCGGTCGGATTGAAGACCGCAGAACTATACCAAGCCCGCATGAAAACTCCGCATGCCGCAAAAACAAAGGCCCGGGAATCCCGGGCCTCTGCATTCAGACAGACCTGAAAGCGCTTACCAGATCACAACCTGCTGGTCGCCGGCGCGCACCATCGGCTTGCCCGGCTTGCACTCGAACGCCGCGGCGAAGGCCGGCAGGTTCGACGGCGCACCCATCGCGCGGAACTGCGCCGGGGCGTGCGGGTCGGTGGCCAGGCGGACCTTGGCGTTTTCCGGGGTGTACTTGGTACGCCACACGGTCGCCCAGTTGAAGAAGAAGCGCTGGTCACGGCTGAAGCCGTCGACCTTCGGGTCTTCCTTGCCGGCCGAGGCCTTCTGCAGCGCGTCGTAGGCGGTGGCCAGGCCACCCAGATCGGCGATGTTTTCGCCCAGGGTCAGCTTGCCGTTGACCGCCTGGTCGCCCACCTTGTAACCGTCGAACTGCTTGACCAGCTTGCCGGTCAAGCCGCTGAAGTTCTTGGTGTCGGCGTCGGTCCACCAGTTCTCGAAGTTGCCGGTCGGCCCGAAGCGGCTGCCCTGGTCGTCGTAACCGTGGGTCATTTCGTGGCCGATCACCGCACCGATACCGCCGTAGTTCAGCGCGTCGTCGGCCTTCGGGTCGAAGAACGGCGGCTGCAGGATGGCGGCCGGGAACACGATCTCGTTCTGCAGCGGGTTGTAGTACGCGTTCACCGTCTGCGGAGTCATGCCCCACTCGGTCTTGTCGACCGGCTTGCCGATCTTGGACAGGGCGAACTTGTAGTTGAACTCGTTGGCCGCACGCACGTTGGCGAAGTAGCTGTCACGGCTGGTGCTCAGGCCGCTCCAGTCACGCCACTTGTCCGGGTAACCGATCTTCGGGGTGAAGGTTTCCCACTTGGCAATCGCCTTGGCCTTGGTTTCGTCGCTCATCCAGGTCAGACCCTGGATGCGCTCCTTGAGCGAAGCGGCCAGGTTCTTGACCAGCTCTTCCATCTTGGCCTTGGATTCGGGCGAGAAGGCGACCTTCACGTACAGCTGGCCGAAGGCTTCGCCGGCGTCGTTTTCAATGGTGCCCAGCACGCGCTTCCAGCGCGGCTTCTGTTCCTTCTGGCCGTTCAGGGTCTTGCCGTAGAAGTTGTAGCTTTCATCGGCGAAGGCAGCGGCCAGGTACGGCGAGGCGGCGTCCACGGTGTGGAAGCGCAGGTAGGAACGCCACACCGACGGGTCGGTGTCGCCCAGTGCCTTGCTCACTTCCTGGTGGAAGGTCGGAATGGCCAGCGAGAACTTCTCCGGCGCGGCAATGCCCTGGGCCTTGAAGAATTCAGTCCAGCTGAAGTTCGGGGTCAGCTTGTCGGCGTCGGCCACGCTGACCGGGTTGTAGTACAGCGACACATCGCGCGACAGCTGTTCGCTGGATTTGGAGGCCTTGGCCAGGCGGGTTTCAAACTTGACCACTTCCTCGGCCTGCTTGGCCGCATCGGCGGCGGCGACGCCCGACAGTTCCAGCACCTTGGCCACGTGGGCCTGGTAGGCCTTCAGCTTGTCGGCGTTCTTGGCGTCGGTGTAGTAGGTGGTGTCCGGCAGGCCCAGGCCGCCCTGGCTGGCGTAGGCGATGTTCTGCGAGGAGTTCTTGAAGTCCGCTTCCGGACCAAAGCCGAACAGCACGTTCTGGCCCTTGGCCGCAGAGCTGCGCAGGTAGTTGGCGATGGCGTCCTTGTCCTGCAGGCCGTCAATAGCGGCCAGGTCGGCCTTGATCGGCTCGATGCCCTGCGCGTTGATCTTGGCTTCGTCCATGCCGGTGGCCCAGAAGTCGCCGACGATCTTTTCAATGCCGGTCGGGTTCTTCACCGCGGCGACCTGTTCGGCCAGCTGGTGCTGCACGGCGACCGAGCGCTCGTCCAGAATGGTGAACGCGCCCCAGCTGGTGCGGTCGCCCGGAATTTCATTGGCGGCCAGCCACTTGCTGTTGACGTAGTCGCCGAACGCGGTGCAGGCGTCCAGGTTTTTGTCCAGGTCGGACGGATGGAAGGCGTTGTAGGCCGGCAGCTTGGCTTCGTCCAGCTTGAACGCGGTTTCCGCCGGGGCAGTGGTTGGCGTGGCGGTGGAGGCCGCGCTGTCCGTAGCCGGGGTGTCAGTCTTGCCGCAGCCGACCAGCGCGGCCGAAACGGCCAGGGTCAGCAGAACCATCTTGGGAGTGCGTGCGATCACGTGGTAGGCCTCCAGGCCGTATGGACATGCATTGGGTGCTCCTGTCGGGAGCGTGGGGCAGACGATACGCCGACGGCCCGACCTGCAAGGGTGTCGAAGGTCATGGGCGAAGGCAAGCGGCGGCATGTGAACGCGGTGCGCGGGGCGACAGGCACCGTTCGGCCGGTGTATACAGCCAGAATGAGCAAAGCCACTACGGGTGTGTGGGACGCGGTCATCATTGGCGGCGGGCATAACGGCCTGGTCTGTGCGGCCTATCTGGCCAAAGCCGGAAAACGGGTTTTGGTGCTGGAGCGCCGCAGCGTGGTCGGTGGTGCGGCGGTCACTGAGGAGTTTCACCCCGGTTTCCGTAATTCGGTGGCCTCTTATACGGTGTCACTGCTGCAGCCGAAGGTGATCGCGGATCTTGATCTGCCCGCACATGGGTTGCGTGTGGTGCTGCGCAGGATCAACAACTTCATGCCGTTGGACGGTGATTACCTGCTGGCGGGTCCGGGTCGAACGGCGGCGGAGGTTGCGCGTTTCTCCGCGCGTGATGCTGCCCAGCTGCCGTTGTTCGAGCAGCGCCTGGAAGCGTTTGCCGATGTGCTGCGCGATTCCGGGCTGCAGGCACCGCCCAACGTGGGCGAGGGCAGTTGGCTGCGCCAGTTGCCCGAACTGTGGCGGGCAGGGCAGCTGGGTCGCCGTCTGCACGGTCTGGAGCCGGCCCTGCGGCAGGAACTGCTGGACCTGTTCACCATCTCCGCGTCGGAGTATCTGGACCGCTGGTTTGAAAGTGAACCGATCAAGGCGCTGTTCGGGTTTGACGGCATCGTCGGTAACTATGCCAGTCCGCACGCGCCGGGCACCGCGTATGTACTGCTTCACCACGCCTTCGGCGAAAGCAATGGGGTAAAGGGGGCCTGGGGTCACGCCATCGGTGGCATGGGCGCGATTACCCAGGCGATGGCGCGTGCGGCGGAGGCAGCGGGCGCGCAGATCCAGACGAATGCAGGCGTGCAGCGGGTGCTGGTGGAGCAGGGACGGGCGGTCGGTGTGCAGACGACGGACGGCGAGGTGGTCCGGGCGCGCGTGGTGGTGGCCAACGTGAATCCCAAGCTGCTTTACGAACGGCTGCTGGCACCCGAACAGGTGCCTGCGGCTACCCGCGAACGCATGGCCAACTGGCGCTGTGCGTCAGGCACATTCCGGATGAACGTGGCGCTGTCGGCGCTGCCCGATTTTACCGTGCTGCCGGGCGCTGGCGACCACCTCACCGCTGGCATCATCATCGCGCCCACGCTGGCCTACATGGATCGTGCCTACAGCGATGCACGCGAATACGGCTGGTCGCGGACGCCGATTGTGGAGATGCTGATTCCAAGCACGCTGGACGATTCGCTGGCTCCGCCCGGGCAGCATGTAGCCAGCCTGTTCTGCCAGCACGTCGCACCGGTGCTGCCGGGCGGGCGCAGCTGGGATGATCATCGCGAGGAGGTGGCGGACCTGATGATCGCCACCGTGGAACAGCATGCACCCGGCTTCAGCCAGTTGGTGATGGGGCGGCAGGTGCTCAGCCCGTTGGACCTGGAGCGCACATTCGGGCTGATCGGCGGCGATATTTTCCACGGCGCGCTGAGTCTCAATCAGTTGTTCAGTGCAAGGCCGATGCTGGGGCAGGCGGATTATCGCGGGGCGCTGCCGGGGTTGTATCTATGCGGTTCGGGCACACACCCAGGTGGCGGCGTGACCGGAGCGCCAGGGCATAACGCGGCGCGGGTGATCCTGGCCGATTGAGGCTGTGTGGACGCGCATGGCGCGTCCCTACGCGGTGTATCCGGGGTCCCGCCGGGCAAACGCCCGGCAAACAACGCCATCATCCTGCGCACGCAACAATTCGTAGGTACCACGCCATGCGTGGTACCCGCGCGCAGCGCGGC
>JAEXNZ010000016.1 GCA_023439425.1 Pseudomonadota bacterium | reverse complement strand
CGTGCAGACCCTACTCACCCCGGTATCGATTGGCGAACTGATCGACAAGATCACCATTCTGGAAATCAAGGCCGAGCGCATCACCGATGCCGGCAAGGTCGCCAATGTCCGCACCGAGCTGGACGGACTGCTGCCGCTGTGGCACCAGCAACTGTCGGCACAGCCGGGCCTGGACGCGCTGAAGTCGCAGCTGAAGGTCATCAACGAACGCATGTGGGACATCCAGGATCGCCTGCGCGACAAGGAAGCCGCCCAGACCTTCGACGACGACTTCATCCAGCTGGCCCGTGGCGTCTACGGCACCAACGGCGAGCGGGTAAAAGTAAAGAACGAGATCAACCGCATCGCCGGCTCGCATCTCGTAGAAGAAAAGCAGTATCAAGGGGAGTGACCCCGTAGAGCCACGCCCTGCGTGGCTGCACCACCCTGACCACACGCACAAAAAAGGGCCCGGCAATGCCGGGCCCTGTGTTGCCACGCATGCAGCGCGCGGCAAACGGTCAAGCGCCGCTTACCAGCTGAAGCGCGGGCCGACCGACCATTCCTTGTCACCGTGGCGGTCCATCTTGAGGTCGCCGCTCAGGCCCCAGTTCTGGTTGAGCTTCACCTGGCCACCCAGGCGGCCGTAGAACTGGCCGTCCGGATTGATGCCGTGCTTCTTGCTGTAGTCCTCGTAACCGGCCATGGCATACACCTCGGCGTGCTGGCCGAAGGCGGTGCGGATGCCGGCTTCAGCGCTGTAGCCGTTGAAGTCCAGGCCGTGACGCGGGTCGAACTTGTTGTAGGCGACGCGGCCAACGAAGTCGGTGCTGCTGCCGATTTCCTGGTTGTAACCCACACCGACGCGCCACTGGTCGATCTTGAAATCGCCGATGTCGGTCTTCTGCTGGTTGAATTCACCGAAGGCGTGCACGTTCGGCAGGAAGCCGTAGGAGCCCTTCACGCCCCAACCGTCAGCCTTGCCGCCGTCGGCATCGGTCTTGACGTAGTTGCCTTCGGCGTAGTTGTAGGAAAGGCCTTCAGCGGCCGAAGCGGTGAACGGGAGGGCGGCAACCAGGGCCAAGGCGATCAACGAAGTCTTCATGCGGTACATCCTTTCTTTCTTATGTCGTGCAGTGGCAACGATCGGCTGCTGCATCGGGAATGCAAAGTTTCCGTTATTCGCCACAACGCGCCCTGAAGTTGGACGCGTTCAACACGCTGAATTTTTGGGATGTGTTCAGCCGCGGACGAGTACACGCGGGTGCGCGGACAAAGGAGCGCTGGTCACGACGATACCCTTGCGGGGCGTCACGCGCTGGGGAAGCCGCTCTTGGGGAGTAGTCGGCTAACGCGTCCAATCTCCGTATTGCACCGGGGCCAACGCAGCTCAGGCGTCGAACTGCAGGTCACAGTGAGTGAGCATCCTGCCCGGCCCCCTCATATTGATCGGGATTATCCAACTCGCATATCAGGGTATTCCTCACCGGGACTAGGAATTTTCTTACTCCATTTACGCTGCAACGCAGCGATAAACTCAGTTAACGTATTGATTCTATTTCGATTACCACCGGTTACCCGGTATTCGTCACAGTTCCGGCACGTCACTCACGGCACGGTCGATTTTCATCGCTCCCACGCGTCGTGATTACTGAAGGTGCCCGTGGTGGCGCACCCGCTCCCAACCGGAGGCTGCTCATGTCGTATGTAGACGGATTCGTACTGGCGGTACCCACTGCCAACAAGCAGAAGTTTATTGACCACGCCAAGGAAGGCGATTCGGTGTTCATGGAGTTTGGCGCGCTGCGCGTGCTGGAATGCTGGGCCGATGATGTGCCGCATGGAGAAAAGACCGATTTCTTCCGCTCGGTGCAGGCCACGGAAGACGAAACCGTGGTGTTCTCCTGGATTGAATGGCCCGACAAGGCCACCCGCGATGCGGGCATGAAGAAGATGATGGACGACCCGCGCATGGACCCGGCCAATAATCCGATGCCGTTTGATGGCAAGCGGATGATCTACGGCGGTTTCGTTCCGATCGTCGTGCTGGAGAAATAATCCGGCCGGTTGCTCGTCGGGTCGTAGCCCGGCATGCTCAGGTGCATGCCCGGGCTCGGCCCTACCAGGACGCGAACGCATGACAGAAGGACCTGTGGGAATACGCCGCATCGTCGCCGGCATCTGTGTTGCCGGCAGTCTTTCCCTTGCAGCGTCCGCTGCGCCGACCGCAGATGACTATGCGCGCGCCGAGCGCGTGCTCGACGCGAACCACCGCGGCAAGGTCCCCACCGCGACGGTGCGGCCCAATTGGCTGCCAGATGGACGTTTCTGGTACCAGCGGGCGGACGCGTCCGGTCACAGCGAGGTCGTGCTGGTCGATCCGGCGCGCGGCTCCCGACAGGTGGTGGCAGATGGCGCGGCACTGCGCGCCTCCATTCCCGCCGCGTCCCCGCAGGAACTGCTGTCACCGGACGGTCGGCACAGGCTGAGCGTGCGCGATCACAACCTGTGGCTGGCCACGGAATCCGGCCAGCCCACGCCGCTGACCCAGGACGGCGAAGCATCGTTCGGCTATGGCGTGCTGCCGGATTTCGCGCTGCGCGGCATTCCACGCCGGGATGGACGATTGAAACCGGCCCCGTTCGCGGTGAGCTGGTCGCCCGACAGCCGTCGCGTGTTCGGTGTGCGCTATGACGAACGCCGGGTGCTCGCTTATCCCTACCTTGCTACCGCGCCGACCGATGGGTTCCGCCCGGTGGTACACGAGGTGAAGCTGGGCCTTCTGGGAGATGCCGAACAGGTCCGCGATGCGTGGTTTTTTGTTGACACCGACAGCGGGCGCACCCATCACGTCGCGGTGCCGGGAGGTTGGTACGCCCTGACCGAGGCCGGCGTGCTGGGCTGGTCGGCGACAGGCGAGCAGGTGTACACCGCCATTGTGCGCTACGACCACCCGGCAAGGATCCGCTTGGTGGAGATCGATCTACGCAGTGGCACGGTGCGCACGATCCTGGAGGAGTCCTCCAGTACCCGGGTTCAGCTCAATACGTACACCTATGGCCGTCCTGCCGTGCGCATTCTGGGCGGCCGCCATCAGGCGGTGTGGTATTCCCCGCGCGACGGATGGGGTCATCTGTATCTGGTCGATCTGCGCGACGGTCGCGTGCTGCGACAGCTCACCAACGGCCACTGGGGTGTGCGTGACATCATTGGCGTGGACGCCCACGAGCAGCAGCTGATCTTCACCGCGGCCGGCCGCGAGCCCGGCGACCCGTATCAACGCCGCCTGTACCGGGTGCCGCTCGACGGCGGCAAGCCCGTTCTGCTCAGCCCCGAAGCCGCCGACCATGCGGTGGACGCCGGTGCCAGCGCGGTCATGGGAGGGCGTGATCCGCAGCTGCTGTCGCCTTCCGGCGACTATGTGATCGACAGCTGGTCCACGCTGGAGCAGCCACCGGTCAGCGTGCTGCGCAGCACCGGCGATGGCCGCGCGATCATACCGCTGGAGCAGGCCGATGACCGCGCCATCCGCGCGGAGGGCTGGCAGCCGCCGCGTCGCGAGCGCCTGCTGGCCGCGGATGGCACCACCGCCATCTACGCGACGGTTTATCTGCCGCCCAACTACACCGACGACGGCACGTTCCCGGTGATCGACGCCATGTACGGTGGCCCACACGTCACCAACGCGCCAGTGAGCTTCGTCGACGCCACCGCGACGATGAATCCCGTCGCGCGCGCCAGCCTGGCCCAGCTCGGCTTCGTGGTGGTGAGCATCGATGCACGCGGTACACCGGGGCGCTCGAAGTCCTTCCATGACGTGAGCTTCCTCACCGCCGCGGACGACCAGTTGGACGATCATGTCACCGGCATCCAGCAGCTGGCCCGGCGTTACCCCGGTATGGATCTGGAACGAGTCGGCATCTACGGCCACTCGTTTGGCGGCTACAGCGCCGCCCGCGCCCTGCTGCGGCACCCGGACTTCTACAAGGTGGGCGTGGCATCGGCCGGCAGCCACAGTTTCCAGGGCATGTACGGCGGCGGCATCCATGGCATGGACCGGCTGGTGGGTGGCGCGCCGGTGTATGCCGACGGCAGTGCGCAGCGGCCGGCAGGCGATGCGATTCCAGCGCTGTTCCGCCCGCTGGACAACGGCGCGCTGGCTCACCAGCTGCGCGGCAAACTGATGCTGGTGTATGGCGATCTGGACGAGAACGCAATGCCGGCGCTGACCCTGCAGCTGGCGCGTGCGTTGAACGCGGCCAACAAGGACTACGACCTGTTGTACCTGGCCAACCAGGACCACGAGCTGTTCCGCAATGACCTGTATTACATGCGGCGGATGTGGGACTACTTCGTCACCCATCTGATGGGCGCAGTCCCCCCGGCATATCAATTGGGCACAGCAGCGGACTGACGGCTCAGCGTACGGTGCCGTCGTCATCGCGATTTGCGCTACCGGCCCCCCTGCCGCCGCCCATTCCCATCCCCATGCCGCTTCCTCCCGCACCTCCGCCGCCACCCTTGCCCGCCGCACGGTCGCCTTCGCCCTTCGCCTTGGCACCGGCGGGCCGCGCAGGCCCCTGCGCGGGGATACTCACGCTCGCTGGAATCGGCTGCAGGTCCAGCGCCTCGCGGATGAAATCACGCAGCGACACCACCAATTCGGCGGTCTGCACCGGCCGCCCCTTCGCCAGTTCGGTGGCGGCCACGGCAGCCAGGCGTACCTGATCATCGGTGCCCAGCAGGATGATGTCCGACAGCGCGGCTTCTACCGCGTCACGGATGCGGCGGGCACGGTCGCTGCCGGGGTCGGTGACGGCGTCTCCGCTTTCCGGAGCGGTGCTGGCGGCCTGGCGCAGATCGCGCAGATGACGCGGATCCACGTCCAGCGAACCTGTGAAAGAGCCGCCCAGAGTCTTGTAGGCGGCAATCAGGGTGCGCAGGCGTTCGTTGATCTGGCGGTTCTCGCGTTCGCGCCGCTGCTGCATGGTCTGCATCACCAGCAGGCGGATGCCCACGCCGATCAGGGTGATAACAGCCAGCCCGACCAGGGTCGAGAGCAGGGCCTGCCAGGAGCTGAAGTCCAGTCCGCGCACGGTCAGGTTCCCTTCCGTCCCCAAGATTCCCTTCTCACTTGGATCTTGCGCCTAAGATCGTTCATCACGCCACTAAACTGAGACGCACGAGGGCTGGTGTAACCGGTGCGGCTGGAAGGAGGGACCTTTGGCAGGTCAAGTTCCAAGAGCTCAGCAGGAAAGGTGTACGTAACTGCCATCGCCATCAGGGCTTCCAAGCTAAACCTTCTATAGAACTTTGCAAATCCAAAGAAGAAGAACAGAGAAACTGTCGAAGAGACCATGACAACTCTAACCGCACGATCCGTGGGCATAAACATGACTGAAGCAATGCCGACCCAAAAGATAATACAGAACAGAAGACACATCGCGCGATTGAATCCAAACAGCGCCACGTAGTTCTGCATCTTTCCGAAGTGTGCGGGTGCCGCCTCCAACGCATAATGGTAAACGAATCTGAAGAAGTCGCTACTATTCGGTCCGGCGTACTGATTAGGGTTAGACACCTGCCCTTTCTCAACCAAAAGCCTTGTGATCTTGAAGCGAATTATCCTCGTCAGCAGACTATCCATGGACTGGGCTATCCCAGGCCTGCCAGCCGCAAAGAAACACATACAAGCAACGCATAAAGAAACAGGCAGAAGCAGCAGAATGCAGACCCACTTCGCACAGTTCAAGACAGAGAATCGCGACTCAAACAGCGGCCTCCTATCATAGTTCAATAGCATCTTGGAAGGATAGTCGAAATTCCATAGATAATATCTCTCTACGGTGAAAGAGGAGAGTAAAGAGAGCAAATGTCCGCCGAGGTACGACAGTAGTGTAAACGGCAGGATGGCCGACGCCTGCGTTAGAGCAGTCAGCTCGGTCAATCCCGTATCCATCCCAAGATACGAAAAGACATAATGGAGCGCAAATATTGCAATTGCACCCGGAAAAAGGTAACCAAGAAAATCGTAAAGAGAGAACGGCGATTGCTTCACATCCATCTGATTCGCCCCGCTACCTTATATATCCATCAAGATCAGCGGCGTGTGCCAGCATAAGCGCCGCACCAAAGACTCAAGTAAATTCTTCCAACCACTGACTACGTCACTTACTAGTAACTCTCAACGCTGCAACAATTTTTGCTATCCCGTCGACTCCATCGACCGTAGGGGGAAGATTCTTGTCATGAGCCTGGAGTGGACTAAATATGAGACCCTCGAATCCACTTAAAACATCGAGCCCCTTCTCTTTGGTTGCCAAGGAAAAGTCTCGATACCCTTCAATGAACTGGCAGAGAGCCAACCTAAGTGTCAGATCAACCTTCTGGTCCTTGGCCAATAAGAACGACTTTAGCGTAATCCTGAAATAATAGAGCAACAACAATTCTATGCCCAAGAAGCCGACCGCCTTCATCACTGCATACGAGGACCACCCCTGACCATGGGTCCAACCGAGCATTCCATCAGTTAACAAGAGCGCGACACAAACGGGAACCGCGAGCGCGAGAAATCCGGCGAGGAAAACACCGATCGCATAGCGCTCCAGCTCCTCGCTCTTTGTTTCTATCAGTCCCTTAAAGGCATGACTCAGACCAACAAAATTAAAGTTCGATGCATGACGACCCAACTCTTCTTTGTAGCCGAGGATTCGTTCTTCAAGCTCATGAATATCCGAGAAAAGCAGACCCTTCTCACGATCCGCCATTTCCCGCATCTCCCCCTTCAGATCATTAGCGAAAGCAGCAATCTGGGAATATGAACTCTTGATATGTTCTTCAGCCTCTGCGACCTCCCTACGTCGGCTCGCAGCCTCTGACAATTGGCGGGCTGTTTTGTGCAACGGCAGAAGATTGAACACGAGATCTTGATAGTACCCGTACCACCCGTCCCACGCGGGATCTTCGGCAATCGACGGCGACCGAAACCTATCGATTACGTCCTGCTCGTACCTGGTGACTTCCGAGGAATCCATGGTTGCCTCCCTCACGCAGCCAGTGAGGAAGTATAGGAGCATGACGACGCTATGACGGCCCCCTTCAGCGGTCAGCGCCTTAACTGCGAGGGCAGATCGCTGACTCAGCATAAATGGGCAAGCTTGATCGTACCTATTCACCTCGGCAAGCACGACGTTTATCGCCGCAGAACAGGCCTGTACGAGGTCATCCTCGGTCGCTCCTAGGCGACGTTCTCGGAAGTCTGCGAGAAGTTTCTTGTGGTCTGAGAAGAACATGGCCGTCCTTGGTATTGCCGCAGAATACTCTGCAAGATGACGCAATATCGACGGTCCAAGGTAAATCTTTAGTCCAGTTTCCCTGCCTCGCTTGCCAAGGGGCGGCCAGGCATTATTCTTGTCACGATATCTTGCCTGCTGCGGGAACCAATGCTGGCCGAAGCCAGCATTGGCTGGATCCATTATTTACTTGCGGGCGCGCTTGGCCGGAGCCTTGCGGACGGCCTTCTTGGCGGTCGCGGTCTTCTTGGCGACAGCCTTCTTGGCCACAGCCGACTTGCGGGCAACGGCCTTCTTGGCGGTGGCGGTCTTCTTGCCGACATCCTTCTTGGCGGCAGCCGACTTCTTGGTCACGGCCTTCTTGGTGGCGGCAACCTTCTTGCCGACAACCTTCTTGGTCGCGGCGGTCTTGCGGGTCACGGCCTTCTTCGAAGCGGCGGCCTTCTTGCCGACGGTCTTCTTGGCGGCGGCGGACTTCTTGGTCACGGCCTTCTTGGTGGCGGCGACCTTCTTGCCGACGGTCTTCTTGGCAGCGGCGGTCTTCTTGGTCACAGCCTTCTTGGCGGTGGCGCCCTTCTTGCCGACGGTCTTCTTGGCGGCCGCGGCCTTCTTGGTCACGGTCGTCTTGGCAGCAGCGGCCTTCTTGCCGGCAGCCTTGGTGGTCTTGGTCACGGCCTTTTCAGCGGCGGCCTTCTTCTTGGCAACCTTCTTGGTCAGGGCAGCAGCCTCAGCCTTGGCGTTGCTCTTGGCAACTTCCAGCTTCTTCTTGGCGGTGGCCAGGCGCTTGCTGACGGTCTTGGCGGCCGTGTCGGCCTTCTTGGCAACGGGCTTCTCGGCCTTCTTGACGGCCTTCTTGACCTTGGCAACCTGGGTGGTGGCAGCCTTGCGGGCGCGCTTGACGGTCTTCTTCACCGAGGCCACTGCTTCTTCGGCGGTGGTGGCGATGGCTTCGCCCACATTGCCAGCGGTTTCTTTAACGCTTTCGACGCCCTGCGACAGGGACGTCGCCACACCGTTTCCATTGCTCATTTGTTGCCTCCAAGGGGGCTAGGTTGGTCAAATCGCTGGCGATGCTATACCGGCAATGCGGATCGTGGAACGACTTTTGCGCGTTGTCCATGTGCTGCGTCATGGCGCGCGCGCGGCACCGTTCGCGCGCGGCCATCCCGGTTGTGCCGCAAACCCCTTGAAAACAGCATCCGCGCGCGTGTTGCGTCACTCAGATCGGCGCTCCACATCACCGCGAAGCGGGTGCAGAACGAACATCGAAACCGTCCGCGCGCAGCTTGCCAGACGGCGCTGCAGCGCGGAATTGCGCAGCAATGCGGTGGCAGCGCGCGGCAGATGCCACGGTGTCGTCGGTGTTCGCGACCACCGACGAACCTGCCCGGCCCTGGTTCCCGCCGACCCTGCAGCGGCGATTTTTCATCGCCGGTTTAGGCCATTGCCTACACACTCATTCAGCTTGGTTTACCGTATGCCCACACCGTTCCCCGCCCCGCCCGTTCCCACGCCGGATCTGCCATGCGCCCGCTGCCCACTCTACTGACGCTTGCCCTTGCCGCCGCCTTCGGCGGATTCGTGGCTTCAGCCATCAACGCCCACCTGGACAACCGCGCCGAAGCCGCGCCGCTGCCGGCTGCCGCACTGACCGTACCGACCACCGCCGCGTTGCCGGCGTCAGTCGCCGGGCAGCCGGTTCCGTCACTGGCCCCGCTGCTGGAGCGGGTGATGCCGGCGGTGGTCAGCGTCAACACCAAACAGGTGGTGCGGGTGCGCAACCCGTTCTTCAACGACCCGTTCTTCCGCCGCCTGTTCCCGGAAGTGCCGCAGGAGCGCATCAACGAATCGCTGGGCTCGGGCGTGATCATCGACGCCGCCGAAGGCCTGGTGCTGACCAACCACCACGTCATCGACAACGCCGACGACGTGCAGGTGACCCTGGCCGACGGGCGTACGGTGAAGGCTGAATTCATCGGCTCCGACGCCGATACCGATGTGGCGCTGATCCGCATTCCGGCCGGCAACCTGACCGAAATCAAGCTCGGCGACAGCACCCAGCTGCGCGTGGGCGACTTCGTGGTGGCGATCGGCAACCCGTTCGGCTTCAGCCAGACGGTGACCTCGGGCATCGTCTCGGCGGTCGGCCGCAGCGGCATCCGCGGGCTGGGCTACCAGAACTTCATCCAGACCGACGCCTCCATCAACCCGGGCAATTCCGGTGGCGCGCTGGTGAACCTGCAGGGCCAGCTGGTCGGCATCAATACTGCCAGCTTCAATCCGCAGGGCAGCATGGCCGGCAACATCGGCCTGGGCCTGGCAATCCCCTCCAACCTGGCCCGCGACGTGGTCGACCAGCTGGTCAAACATGGCGAAGTGGTGCGCGGCACGCTCGGCCTTGAAAGCCAGAACCTGACCCCGCAGCTGGCACAGAGCCTGGGCCTGACCGAAATCCGCGGCGCGCTGGTGACCCGCGTGCTGCCCGGTTCGGGTGCCGCCGCGGCCGGGCTGAAGCCAGGCGATCTGGTGGTGTCGGCCAACGGTCAGCGCGTGGACAGTGCGCAGGCACTGCACAACATTGAAGGCCTGCAGGCAGTGGGCAGCACGCTGACCCTGGACATCCGTCGCGACGGCAAGGCGCAGCAATTGAAGGCCGTGCTGAAAGAGCAGCCGCGTGCGGTCACTGGCGAGTCACTGGACCCGCGCCTTACTGGCGCCACGTTTGCCGACCTTCCGGAATCGATGCGCCAGGCAGGACTGAGCGGCGTGGTGGTCAGTGAGGTCAAGCGCGGCAGCCGCGCGGCCAACAGCGGACTGGCCAGCGGCGACGTCATCATCCAGGCCAGCGTCGGCGAATTCGCCGACCTCGCCAGCTGGCGCGCCAACTTCCAGCAGCGTCCGCAGCAGCTGGTGCTGCGGATCGTGCGGGGCGGGGCCAGCGGCCAGCTGGTCATGCGCTGAACCGGCGTGGTGTACCTTGACGTGCACCACGCAGATACGTAACACCCTCTACACCCCGGCGATGCTATTGATGGCGTTCGTTACCGCCGGGGTCATCCGCGGTCACCTTCCCCATCGCATACAGGAGATACACGATGAGCCCCACCAATACCGAGAACCTGAAGGAACACCTGGGTGAAGCCGGTTCGCACCTGAAGTCCGCCGCCAGCGCCGCGGGCAGCTCGATCAAGGGTGCGGCAGGTGCCGCCACGGATGAACTGCGTATCGGCAAGGCCAACGTCAAGGCCGAGCTGTCCGACACCGCCCTGTCCGGCCTGGCCGCTGCCGAGTTCGGCGGTGCCGCCGCCAAGGAACAGGTCGACGCACTGATGGACAAGGGCAAGGACCTCGTCGACAGCGCCGCCGAGCTGATCCGCGAACGCCCGCTGGCCTCGTTCGGCGTTGCCTTCGCCGCTGGCTGGATCATCGCCAAGCTGGCCCGCAGCGGCGGCGACAAGTAATCCGGCGTGAGCGATCAGTCCCAGTTGCCCCCCGACGGTGGCGCGGCCAACCCGCCACCGGACGGTGATGCGTACAAGGCTCCTGGCCTCGACGAGAGCATCCGTGAGGTCGGCCAGGCCGGCCGCGCCACGGTGGATTCGGCCAAGCACACGCTGCGCTCGTTACGGCGGCTGGCCTCGTTCGAGTTTGCGCTGGCGCGTAGTGCGTTCGGACGGGCATTGGCCTGGAGCGGCGTGGCGATTGTGTTCGGTGCCTCGGCCTGGCTGCTGCTGGCCGGCACCCTGATCGCACTGATGCAGCGGTGGGGCCTGTCCTGGTTCCACTCGCTGCTGATCACCTCCATCCTCAGCCTGGCGGTCACCGGCTACGCCATATGGCGGGTGTCGTTCTTCTTCCGTCATACCGGCATGCATGCCACCCGTCGCCAGCTGGCCCGCCTGGGTCTGTTCGACGAGCCGCACGAGGATGA
>JAEXNZ010000015.1 GCA_023439425.1 Pseudomonadota bacterium | reverse complement strand
CCAGCGCCGCTTCCTGCGCCATGTGGTGCGTTACTGGGACGTGCACCGCCATCGCATCGCCGAGTCCGTGCACGACCAGCTGATGGCGGTGGAGCGCAGTGGCCAGCTGCAGCGCCATCGCGCGCGGCTGGACGCCGTGCTGGTGCAGGACTCCAATCTTCAAGTGCACGGGCGCGGCACGCCGCCGTTCAACGTCGGTGCATTGATCAACGCCACCGGGGTGGAAACTCGCGCGCTGGGTCTGCGCAACCCGCTGTTGCAGCAATTGCTGGCCGATGGCCACGCGCGCCCAGGCCCGCATGGGCTGGGGCTGGATGCCGATCCGGACAGCGGCCAGGTGCACGATGCTCACGGTGCTCCGCAACCGGGGCTGTGGCTGGTCGGCAGCCTGCGCATCGGCACCCTGTGGGAAAGCCTGGCCATTCCGGAACTTAGGGTGCAGGCACAACAGGCCGCGCGCGCCGCGATTGCCTGAACCCGTTGCATGCGCTGCCCCGGTGCGACACCCGCCGGGGTAAAATGCCCGCATGGATGTCTCTCACCTGCTCGACGGGCTCAACCCCGCCCAGCGCGAGGCCGTGTCCGCCCCGCCCGGCCACCATCTGGTGTTGGCCGGTGCCGGTTCCGGCAAGACCCGCGTACTGACCCACCGCATCGCCAGGCTGCATGAAGTCTGCGGCGTGCCGACCCATGGCATTTTTGCGGTCACCTTCACCAACAAGGCCGCCGGCGAGATGCGCCACCGCATCGACGCGCAGTTGCCGCATGGCAGCCGTGGCATGTGGATCGGCACCTTCCACGGGCTGGCCCACCGCCTGCTGCGCCTGCACTTCGCCGAAGCCAAGTTGCCCGACAGTTTCCAGGTACTGGATTCGGACGACCAGCTGCGGCTGGTCAAGCGCGTGGTGCAGCAGCTGGAAATCGACGACAGCAAGTATCCGCCCAAGCAGATTGCCTGGTGGATCAACGAGCAGAAGGACGAAGGCCGTCGCCCGCAGCACATCCAGCCCGAGCCCAGCGATCACTGGCTGGAGACCATGCGCCAGGCCTATGCGGCCTACCAGGAGCGCTGCGACCGCGCCGGGCTGGTGGATTTCGCCGAGCTGCTGCTCCGCGCGCACGAGCTGCTGCGCGACAACCCGGCGCTGCTGGCGCACTACCGCTCGCGCTTCCGCGAAATCCTGGTCGACGAGTTCCAGGACACCAACGCCATCCAGTACGCCTTCGTGCGCGTGCTGGCCGGTGACAGCGGCCACGTCTTCGTGGTCGGCGACGACGACCAGGCCATCTACGGCTGGCGTGGTGCCAAAGTGGAGAACGTCCAGCGCTTCCTGAAGGACTTCCCCGGTGCGCAGACCGTGCGTCTGGAACAGAACTACCGTTCCACCGCCAACATTCTCGGCGCGGCCAATGCGGTGATCGCGCACAATCCCGACCGCATCGGCAAGGAGCTGTGGACCGACAGCGGTGATGGCGAGCCGATCGACCTGTACGCGGCCTACAACGAAATGGACGAGGCGCGCTATGTGGTCGAGCGCGCGCGCCAGTGGGTGCGTGACGGCGGCAGCTATGCCGACGCTGCCGTTTTGTACCGCAGCAACGCGCAGTCGCGCGCGTTTGAAGAAGCGTTGATCTCCGAGCAGGTGCCGTACCGTGTGTATGGCGGCATGCGCTTCTTCGAGCGCGCCGAAATCAAGGACGCGCTGGCCTACCTGCGCTTGATGACCAATCGCGATGACGACGCGGCCTTCGAGCGCGCGGTGAACACGCCGACGCGCGGCATTGGCGACCGCACTCTGGACGAAGTGCGCCGGCTGGCTCGCAGCCAGGCGATCTCGCTCTGGGAAGCCACCATGCTCACCGCGCAGGGCAACGAGCTGGCCGCCCGCGCCCGCAACGCGCTGGCTGGGTTCCTCACCCTGGTCAACCAACTGCAGCACGAAGCCGGTGAGATGACCCTGGCCGAGCGCATCGACCATGTGCTGCTGCGTTCGGGCCTGCGTGATCACTGGGCCAAGGAAAGCCGCAACACGTTGGACTCCGAATCGCGTTCGGACAACCTGGACGAACTGATCTCGGTGGCTTCGCGCTTTGTTCGCCGTGAGGACGACATCGAAGAAACCGGCGAGACCATGAGCGAGCTGGTCGCGTTCCTGTCCTACGCGTCGCTGGAGGCGGGCGAAGGCCAGGCCCAGGCGGGCGAGGAGGGCGTGCAGCTGATGACCCTGCATTCGGCCAAGGGCCTGGAGTTCCCGCTGGTGTTCCTGGCCGGCATGGAAGACGGTCTGTTCCCCAGCGCCCGTTCGCTGGAGGAAAGCGGCCGGCTGGAGGAGGAGCGCCGCCTGGCGTACGTGGGCATCACCCGCGCGCGGCAGAAGCTGGTGCTCAGCTACGCCGAGTCCCGCCGCATCCACGGCCAGGACAATTACAACGTGCCCTCGCGCTTCCTGCGCGAGATCCCGCGCGAGCTGCTCAACGAAGTGCGGCCGAAGGTGCAGGTGGCCCGTCCAGCTTCGCTGGGGGCCAACCGGGTGATGGGCCATGCTGCCATCGAAGCACCGCCGTTGAAGCTGGGGGCCATGGTCACCCACGCCCGCTTCGGCGAGGGCATGGTCACCGACTACGAAGGCAGCGGCGCGCACGCGCGCGTGCTGGTGGAGTTCGCTGAGGCCGGCAGCAAGGGGCTGGTGATGGCCTACGCCAATCTGACGGTCCTGTGACCCGTAACGTCCTGTTCCTCTGCAGCCAGAACCGCCTGCGCAGCCCAACCGCTGAGCAGGTGTTCGCTGATTGGCCGGGCATTGAAACCGCCTCGGCCGGCCTGCTGGCCGACGCCGATGTCCCGGTCAGCCCGGAGCTGCTGCAGTGGGCTGACCTGATCTTCGTGATGGAGCGCGCCCACCGCAATCGGCTGTCCAGCCGCAACCGACAGTGGTTGAACTGCAAGCGCGTCATCTGCCTGGACATCCCCGATGACTACGACTTCATGGACCCGGTGCTGGTGGAACTGCTGAAGCGCAAGGTGACGCCCTACCTGCGCTGACCCGCCCGATACAGAAGTCCGGTGTACCGCGACGGGCGACCGGGATGTTGCTGATCCCCAAACGGTACCCCACGTACAATGACCGCCGACACCCACCGGACCGCCCCCGTGACCGACACCCCGTTCTTCATCACCCTCAAACTCAACGCCCGCCTGCAGCCCGAACACCGCCACGTGCTGTTCGAAGACCCGCTTGAGGGTCTGCTGGAAGGCGCATCGCTGGGTGAGATCACTGGAGGTGGCACCGCGCTTACCGACGAAGGCGAAGTCGAATACGGTGACATCGAAGTCGCGCTGAACAGCGCCGACGATCTGCCCAAGATCCTTGCGCTCATGGACCAGCTGGGCGCACCGAAGGGTTCGGTGGTGCAGCGCGCCGGCTCAGCCGACGAAGCCTTCGGTGTGACCGAAGGCCTCGGCCTGTACCTCAACGGCACCGACCTGCCG
>JAEXNZ010000468.1 GCA_023439425.1 Pseudomonadota bacterium | reverse complement strand
GGGCGAAGGTCTCCGGCAGCGTGTCGAAAAAGACCTCGTTCGTCGTGGCCGGTACCGAAGCCGGTTCCAAATTGACCAAGGCCACCGAGCTGGGCATCGATGTCTGGGACGAAGACCGCCTGGTCGCGTTCCTTGCGCGGGAATGACCATGCAGACTGCTCCCCTTGATTTCCGCGTTGCCACCGTTGCCGACACCGAGCAGGTGGTCGCCCTGATGCGCGAGTTCTATGCCGAAGATCAGCTGGTGTTCGACGAGCCGCGCGTGCGCCGCGCCCTGGATGCCTTGTTGACCGACCCGCGCAACGGCGAGGTCCTGTTGTGGCTCAATGAATCGGGCGAGGTGGTGGGGCACGCCGCGCTGGCGATGGGCTTCAGCCTGGAGCAGGGCGGCCATTTCGTGTTGCTGGACGAGCTGTATCTCAGCCACGCCGCGCGCGGGCGCGGGCGTGGCAAGCAGGCGCTGGCCATCCTGGAGCAGCGTGCCAACGCGCGCGGCGTCGAACGGATGCGGTTGGAAGTGAATCACCACAACGAACTGGCGCGTCGTCTGTACCTGGCCACCGGCTATGTGGATGAGACCCGTGGGCTGCTGTCGCTGCCGCTGGCCGAACGCCTGCGGGACGCGCGCGGATGATCGCCGCGCTGCGCCAGCGTGCCGCATTGAATGCGCTGATCCGGACCTTCTTCGCCGAACGCGATGTGCTGGAAGTAGAGACGCCGATCCTGTCGGAAGCCGGCAACACCGAGCCCAACATCGACAGCTTCCAGACCCGCTTCAGTGGTCATGTCAGTGCCGGCAGCGCGCTGCGCTGGCTGCGCACCTCGCCGGAGTATCCGCTGAAACGGCTGCTGGCGGCCGGCGTGGGCGACTGCTACGAACTCGGCCGTGTGTTCCGTAACGGTGAAGCCGGCGGAAGGCACAACCCCGAGTTCACCATGCTGGAGTGGTACCGGGTCGGCTGGAGCCATCATCAACTGGTGGAGGAAACCGTCGCCCTGGTGCGGGCTGCCTTGGCGCTGGTGCAGCGCGAAGCGTCGCTGACCGTCATCGACTACCGCAGCCTGTACATCCAGCAGGTCGGGGTGGATCCCTTCGAGGCGACCCTGGAACAGCTGCAGGCCCCACTGGCCGACGTGCGCATCGAAGCCGACGGGCTAACCCGCGACGACTGGCTGGACCTGCTGATGACCCACTGCATCCAGCCACACTTCCGCGATGACACCCTGACCGTGGTGCATGACTGGCCAGCCAGCCAGGCGGCGCTGGCGCGGATCCGCCCAGGCACGCCGCCGTTGGCCGAACGCTTCGAGCTGTACCTGGGCGCAGTGGAACTGGCCAACGGCTATCACGAGCTGAACGACGCCGACGAACAACGCGCCCGTTTCGTGCGTGACCATGCCGTGCGCAGCGCGCGTGGTGCCGTGCTGCCGGCCCTGGACGAACACCTGCTGGCCGCATTGCCGGCGCTGCCTGACTGCGCGGGTGTGGCCGTGGGTGTGGACCGCCTGCTGATGGCGATGAACCGCACCGGGCGCATCGCCGACGTGCTGGCCTTCGATTTCGCCCACGCCTGAGGCGTTTACGACGTCGCATCTTGCGCGGTCTTCACGATGATGCTCTGATCACACCCGATGTTGGAAGGTGGCGATGTGCCAGGACTGTGGCGGCGGGGATGGAGTTGATGAAGCTGGATGTTGCTGCCGTACCGTCGTCATCGCTGCGATGGACCTTGTCATGGCTGGGTCTGGCGCTGTGCGCTGGCCTGATGCCCGATCGTGTCGTCGCTGCTGAAACCGGCTATGCCGGGCAGGTGGTGCGCTGCGAATCGAAGGACATGGGCTGGGTGCACTGCGACATGCCGGTGGAGTACGGCGTGGACCTGGTGCGCCAGCTGTCCGACAACAGCTGCGTGCGCGGTTCGGAGTGGGGCACCGATCGCTCCGGGGTCTGGGTCACGCTGGGCTGCCGCGCCGAGTTCCGTGCGCGCCTGCCCAAGGGTGCACCCTCGCTGGGCGAGCGCAAGGTTCGCCGGGTGGTCCGTTGCGAATCCAATGGCCGTCCGCAGAACTGCCCGGTCATGCTGCAGGGTGCTCCGGTGCGCCTGCTGCGCCAGCTGTCGTCCATGCCGTGCCGGGAAGGCCACAGCTGGGGCGCAAAACGCAATGAGATATGGGTCACCCGCGGTTGCCAGGGTGACTTCGAAGTCGGCGCGGAAGATGGCAGCGGCTTCGTCAACGTGCCGCGCGTGGTGGTGTGTGAGTCGCGTTCCCGCCAGCGCCGTTTCTGCGGGGCCGGCATCAGCCAGGGCGCACAGTTGCGCAAGCAGCTGTCCGGCAGCCCGTGCGAAGAAGGGCGCAGCTGGGGCTGGGACGCCCGCGGGGTCTGGGTCGACAACGGCTGCCGCGCCGAGTTTCTGGTGAATTGAGCCGGCGTTACAATGGGGGCATGAACGCATCCCCCGATATCGATTACGCCCGCTACGACCACATCCGGCCGATCCTGTGGACCGGCGATTCCCTGCAACTGCTTGACCAGCGCAAGCTGCCGTTCGTGGTGGAACACGTGGAATGCCGCACCAGCGATGAGGTGGCGGCTGCCATTCATGCGCTGACCGTACGCGGTGCGCCGGCAATCGGCATAGCCGCTGCCTGGGGCGTGGTGCTGGCGGCCCGCGAGGTGCAGGCCGATGACGGTGCCGATGCGCTGGCCAAGCTGGAGCCGGCGCTGCAGCGTCTGAATGCGTCGCGGCCCACCGCGGTGAACCTGGCCTGGGCGCTGGCCCGCATGCGTCGCGCCCTGCAGCCCGCCGGCAGTGACTGGCGCGACGTGCTGGTACGCGAGGCACAGGCCATCGCCGATGAAGATCTGGCCGCCAACCGCCACATGGGCGCATTGGGCGCAGGCCTGATCGATGCCGGCAGCGGCGTGCTCACCCACTGCAATACCGGTTCGCTGGCCACCGCTGGTTTCGGTACCGCATTGGGCGTGATCCGCGCCGGCATGGCCCAGCACCGCATCGCCAAGGTGTTCGCGGGTGAAACCCGGCCGTGGCTGCAGGGTGCACGCCTGACCGTGTGGGAACTGCAGCAGGACGGCATCGATGCCACCCTGATCGCCGATTCGGCCGCCTCGCATCTGATGAAGACCGGCGCGGTGCAGTGGGTCATCGTCGGTGCCGACCGCATCTGCGCCAATGGCGACACCGCCAACAAGATCGGCACCTACCAGCTCGCCATTGCCGCGCGCCACCACGGGGTCAAGTTCATGGTGGTGGCTCCGTCGTCCACGGTGGACATGGACACCGCCGATGGAGAGCAGATCGAGATCGAGCAGCGCGATCCGGGTGAACTGTTCGGCGTCGGTGGCGTGCGCACCGGGGCCGAGGGCATCCAGGCCTGGAAC
>JAEXNZ010000385.1 GCA_023439425.1 Pseudomonadota bacterium | reverse complement strand
CCACACCGGTGTTCGGCGTGTTGGTGAACTGCAGCGCGTTCAGACCCGGGAACGAAATGGTGTGGGCCACGCCGTCGGTTTCCTGGGCAATCTTGGCCACCTTGCGCAGCATTTCATCGGTGCGGGCGATGGACGAGCCTTCCGGCAGCTTCACGCCAGCAATCAGGTACAGCTTGTCCTGGGTCGGGATGAAGCCCGGCGGCACGATCTTGAAGATGAAGCCGGTACCCACCAGCAGCACCGCATACACCACGAACACCGCACCGCGACGGCCGAGGATCTTGGCCACGCCGCGCTCGTACTTCTCCGAGCTCGACTTGAAGAAGCGGTTGAACGGACGGAACACCCAGCCGAACAGACGGTCGATCAGGCGGCTCGGCGCATCCTTGGGCGCACCGTGCGGCTTGAGCAGACGCGCGGCCAGGGCCGGCGACAGGGTCAGCGAGTTGATCGCCGAGATCACCGTGGAAATGGCGATGGTGACCGCGAACTGCTTGTAGAACTGACCGGTGACACCGGACAGGAATGCCATCGGCACGAACACGGCGCACAGCACCAGCGCGATCGCGATGATCGGGCCGGACACTTCCTTCATGGCCTGGTGCGCTGCGGCGGTGGGCGACAGCCCTTCTTCAATATTGCGCTCGACGTTTTCCACCACCACGATGGCGTCGTCGACCACGATGCCGATCGCCAGCACCAGACCGAACAGGCTCAGGGTGTTGATCGAGAAGCCCAGCACGTACAGCGCGGCGAACGTACCCACCACCGACACCGGCACGGCGATCAGCGGAATGATCGAGGCGCGCCAGGTCTGCAGGAACAGGATCACCACCAGCACCACCAGGGCGATGGCTTCCAGCAGGGTGGAGACCACGGCCTTGATCGAGTCACGCACGAAGATGGTGGTGTCGTACACCGCTTCGTATTTGACGTCGGCCGGGAAGGTCTTCTGCATCTCATCCATGGTGCCGATCACCGCATCGCGGATCTCCAGCGCGTTGGCCCCCGGGGCCTGGAAGATGCCGATACCCACGGCGTTCTTGCCATCCAGCTGCGAGCGCAGGGTGTAGTCGCCGGCACCCAGCTCGACGCGGGCGACGTCGGACAGACGCACCACTTCGCCGTCTTCACCGGCCTTGAGCACGATGTCGCCGAACTCCTGCTCGCTGCGCAGGCGGCCCTGGGCATTGATCAGGGTCAGGAACTGGCTGTTCGGCATCGGCTCTGCACCGAGCTGGCCGGCCGAGACCTGCACGTTCTGCTCGCGCATGGCGCGCACCACGTCGCTGGCGGTCAGGCCACGGGCCGCCACCTTGTCCGGGTCGAGCCAGGCGCGCATGGCGTAGTCACCACCGCCGAAGATCTGCGCATCACCCACGCCCGGAATACGGGCCAGCGCGTCCTTGACGTGCAGGCGGGCGTAGTTGCGCAGATACAGGGTGTCGTACTTGCCGTTCGGCGAGGTCAGGTGCACCACCATCAGGAAGGTCGGCGACTGCTTCTGGGTGGTGACACCCTGGCGGCGCACGTCTTCAGGCAGGCGCGCCTGCGCCTGGGCGACACGGTTCTGCACCTTCACCGCGGCATCGTCCGGGTCGGTGCCCGGGCGGAAGGTCACGGTCATCTGCAGCACGCCGTCCGAACCGGCCACCGACTTGATGTACATCATGCCTTCCACGCCGTTGATCGCCTCTTCCAGTGGTGTGGCCACGGTTTCAGCAATCACCTTGGGATTGGCACCCGGGTAGACGGTACGCACCACCACCGACGGCGGCACCACTTCGGGGTACTCGCCGATCGGCAGGATCGGTATGGAGATCAGGCCAGCGGCGAAGATCACAATCGACAACACCGCCGCAAAAATCGGCCTGTCGATGAAGAAACGGGAAAAGTCCATGAGGGGATTCCTGGAGGTTTTCGCCAACGCCGGCATGCAGGATCCCGCCACGGCCGCTGGCGACCGTGGAAACGAGCTCCCCTGCATGGGGCGCGACAGATGTAGAGCCGGGCCATGCCCGGCTGCACGTTATTTCAGAGCAACCGCAGGTGCCGGCTTGGCTTCGGCCTGCATCGCCACGGCCTTGGCCTGCACCGGCATGCCCGGCATGAACACCTTCTGCACGCCGTCGATGATCACGCGGTCGCCGGCCTTCAGACCCTGCTGCACGATGCGCAGACCTTCGGCACCGCGACCGAGCACGATGTCACGACGCTGCGCGGTGTTCTTGTCGTCCACCACGTACACGTACTTGCGGTCCTGGTCGGTAAGCACGGCCTTTTCATCGATCAGCATGGCCTCGAACTGGCCACTGCCGAGCAGCTGCACGCGGGCAAACAGGCCCGGGGTGAAGGCGCGGTCGGCATTGTCCAGCAGCGCACGCACGCGGATCGTGCCGGTGCTGCGGGTGACCTGGTTGTCGAGGAAGTCAACCTTGCCGGTGTGCGGGTAGCCTTCTTCGCCGGACAGGCCAACCTTCACCGGCAGTTCGCTGTCACGCTCGCTCGGGCGCTCGCCCTTGCGGGCCATCTGCGAATAGCGCAGGAAGGTGCCTTCGTCGGCATCGAAGTACACATGCACGGTGTCCAGCGAGACCAGCGTGGTCAGCACGCTGGCGCTGTCGCCGGCGGTGACGAGGTTGCCGGCGGTCACCACCGCGCGACCGGCGCGGCCGTTGATCGGCGCACGCACCTTGGTGAACTCCAGATTCAGTGCGGCGGCGTCCAATGCGGCCTGTGCGGCCTGCACAGCGGCACCGGACTGGTCGGCGGCGGCGCGGCGCTGTTCCCAGGTTTCGGTGGAGATCGCCTGCTGGTCGGACAGCTTCTTGGCGCGGTCCGATTCGCTGCGGGCCAGGCTGGCCTGGGTGCGGGCGCGGGTCAGCTCGGCACGGGCACGGTCGTACTCGGCCTGGTAGCTGCGGGCGTCGATGGTGAACAGCACGTCCCCCTTCTTCACCTCTTCGCCTTCGGTGTAGTTCACCTTGTCGATGTAGCCGCTCACGCGCGGACGCAGTTCGACGCTCTGCACGGCTTCAACGCGGCCGCTGAAATCGTCCCACTGGCTGACCGGCTTGATCAGCACCGGCGCGGCGGTGACCTGCGGCGGCGGCGGCGCGGCGGTTTCTGCGTGGCTGCCGCTGCAGCCGACCATCACCGCCAGGGCCAGGGCGGTCACGGTACCCAGCGCAACGCGCCGGACAATCGGAGTAGAGGAGAAAAGGTTCATGGGAATCATCCGTAGGGGGTGGTAACGGGGAAGCAGTTGCAACAGGGGGCGCATGTTCGGACCTCAACAATGGTTGAGGTCAAGCCATGTCGAGCGAGTTTTTCCAGGGTGCCGGGCCGCTCATCTTCAGAAGGCCCTTGGGCAGTACGCTGTCGCGCGTGTCACAGCGCAGGAACGGGCGGGTGTCGCGGCAGTCATCCAGCACGGACACCACGCGACGGCCGACTGCCAGCGCGCTGGGCCATTCGGCGCAGGCATTGGCGGCGTTCACCGGGGTGCACACCGGGTGCGCCACTTCCAGCATCTGCGCACGCACGCCAACACCCTGTGCTTCTTCGTGCAGCACCTGCACGAACATGCGCAGCGCGGCGGAAGCCACCGAGGTGTCGCCATGGCCGGCCCAGGGCCGCATGCCACACGGGCTGCCGATGACCACGTAGTGGGCACCGCCAGCGCGCGGCTGCAGCAACGGCAGCAGGTGATGGGCGGCGTTGACGTGCGGCATCAGGTCGGTGTGCAGGCGCTGCTGCAGCCAGTCGGCGGACTGGTCGAGCAACCGCGCCGAACGCAGCGGCGCGCCAAGACTGGCGATCACGGCAGCGAGCGCACGCGGACGCTGGGCGATGCGTTCGGCCAGCGCGCGCGCCGAGCCGTCATCGGCCACCGAGCCCAGCATGGTTTCCAGACCGGGCTCATCAGCGAACTGCTCGCGCAGCGCGGCCAGTCGGCCGGGGTCGCGGCCGACCACCAGCACCGGGCTGCCGGCTTCCAGCAATGCGGCGACAATACCCTGCCCCACGTTGCCCGTGCCGCCCAGCACCAGCACTTCGGGGGCCAGCGTCCCGCTCATGGGACTTTCACTCCCGCAACCGGGATAATCCCAATTCCAGCCAGTCGGCCGGGTTGGCGGGGAGCGAGACGGACGGTGCCGCCACGCTGGGCCCGGGGAGCCGGGGTGAATTCGCGGAAAGCCTTGTCGGAGAAAGGACCCGGGCGCTTTTCAACGGTCATCGCCAGGTCCAGTGAGGTGTTGTGGCCACCGAAGATGTGGCCGAGAATGTTCCGCAGGCGCATGGCCAGGGTCCTTCAATTCGGGAATGGGGGCAGATTAGTCCTCAAACTCCCCCTTGATTAGTCCGGATTAAGGGGAATAATCGTCCCGTACCCGGCACAATCTTTCGGGCACTCTATCTCCATCCTCTGACCTGGACTCCGTCATGGCCCACGATCTCAACGACACGCTGATCTTTGTCAAAGTGGTCGAGCAAGGCAGCTTCATTGCAGCTGCGAACGCGCTCGGCCTGCCCAAGACCACGGTCAGCCGCAAGGTGCAGGAACTGGAAACGCGGCTGGGCGCACGCCTGCTGCACCGGACCACGCGGCGACTGGGCCTGACCGAGGCGGGATCTGTGTACCACGAGCACTGCCAGCGCATCGCGCGCGAACTGGAAGAAGCCGAAGGCGCGGTGAGCCAGCTGCAGTCAGGCCCGCGTGGCTGGCTGCGCTTCACGGTGCCCTACTCCATCGGCATCACCTGGATCGCGCCGCTGCTGGGGCAGTTCCACGCGCAGTACCCGGAAATCCAGCTGGACATGCACCTGGGCAACGAGAAGCTGGACCTGATTGCCGGCGAAGCGGACCTGGCGCTGCGGGTGGGTGCGTTGCCGGATTCGAACCTGGTGGCACGCAAGCTGGGCAGTCTGCGCACGCAGGTGTTTGCCAGCCCGGCCTACATCGAGCGTTATGGCGAACCGCTGCATCCGGACGAACTGCAGTTCCATCGCATTCTGGCGATGCGCAAGGCGCGCAACCTCAACAACAACCGGTTCTTCTGGCAGCTGGGTGAGAACGGCGGGGATCTGCGCGATTTTCCGGTGAATCCGCTGCTGGTGGCCAATGATCCGTCAGCGTTGAATGGTGCACTGGTGTGCGGCGAGGGCCTGCTGCTGACCGGCGACGTGATGGCCAAGCCGTTCATCGAATCCGGCATGGTGCGGCGTGTGCTGGCTGGCTGGACCGGGCCGGAAGTGGACTTC
>JAEXNZ010000310.1 GCA_023439425.1 Pseudomonadota bacterium | reverse complement strand
CGTGCAGGGTCAGCATGGCGCGACGCTCGAACGCGCTTTCAATGCCGAACTTCAGTTCTTCCACGCCCGGGGTTGCCGGCTTGCGCAGCGACTTGCGGGCAATGGTTTCAGCGCGCTTGGCGGCGGTCTCTGCGGCACTGGCGGCCGCCTTCTTCACCGGCGCTTTTTTCGCAGCGGCCACGGCCTTCTTCGCTGCGGGCTTCTTCACGGCCGGGGTAACGGCAGCAGTCTTCTTGGCCGCTGCGGTCTTCGCGGCGGTCTTCTTGGCAGGCTTGGTGGCCATCAGGGGGTATCTCCGGCTTTTCGATCAGGATCCAGGCAGGTCAGCATCGCGTCATGCAGCTGCTGCCGGGCGGTTTCAGTCAAGGGTTGGTCGTGCTCGTCACTGATCACGAACATGTCTTCGGCTCGTTCGCCGAAGGTGGCAATGCGTGCATCATGCACACGCAGGCCCTGGTTGCGCAGTACGAACGCCACGTCGGCCAGCAGCCCGGGACGGTCCGGGGCCACCAGGCTGAAGCGGGTGCTGCCGGCTTCGTTGTCGCTGGCATCGCGGAACTCGATGCGGGGGGCAAAGCGGAAGTGCCGCAGCTGACGCGGAATGACGCGGCGCGACGGGCGTAACCGGGTCAGATCGCCGGACAGCGCTTCGCGCAGCGCCGCTTCCAGGCGCGGTGCGTCGCCGTCGGCGAAGCTGTCGGCGGGGGTCACTTCAAACGTATCGAAGATGGTGTCCATCGGGGCATGGAGCACGCGTGCGCGGTGGATGCCATAGCCCTTGCGGTCGAGGGTCATCACGATCGCGGCGAACAGGCCATCGCGGTCCGGCGAGTGCACGAACACTTCCAGTGCATCGTCGTCCGGGGTCAGCCGGCGCACCTTGACCAGGGTCTGACCCTGCTTGACCGGCACCAGCGCGGCGGCCTGCCAGGCCAGCTGCTCGGGGCGCAGGCGGATGAAACTCTCGTCCGGCATCACGGTGAACTGGCGATCAATGGTGGCATCGTCGTAGCCACGCTCGCGCACCAGCGCGCGCACCGAATCACGTGCTTCCTGCACGCGCTCGGCGGCCGGCATCTGGTTTTCCAGGCCGTCACGCAGCGCGCGGCGCGCGGCGAAGTACAGGTCGGCCAGCAGGCGGTCCTTCCACGCATTCCACAGCTTGGGGCTGGTGCCGGCGATATCTGCGCAGGTCAGCAGGTACAGGTAATCGAGGCGGTCGCGGCTGGCCACCAGCGACGCGAAACGATGGATCACGTCCGGGTCGGAAATGTCCTGTTTCTGCGCGGTAACCGACATGCGCAGGTGCTGCTCGACCAGCCAGGCCACCAGTTCGGTGTCCGACGTGCTCAGCGCGTGCGCCTGGCAGAATTCGCGCGCGTCCACCGCGCCCAGTTCGGAATGGTCGCCGCCGCGGCCCTTGGCGATGTCATGGAACAGACCCGCCAGCAGCAGCAGTTCCGGCTTGCGCAGGCGCGGCCACACTTCATGCGCGATCGAGAAGCGCTCGTCCGCACGGCTGCTGGCAAACAGGCCGATGTTGCGCAGGACCATCAGCGTGTGCTGGTCCACGGTGTACACATGGAACAGGTCGAACTGCATGCGCCCGGAGACCTGCGCGAAGGCCGGAATCCACTGGCCGAGCACGCCCAGCCGCGCCATCCGCGCCAGCGTGTCCACGGCGCGCGGGCTGCGCATGAGCGCCATGAACTGCCCACGGGCGTCGACGCTGGCCTCGGTGTAGGCCGGCAGCACCGCCAGCGATTCGGCCAGCGCGCGCGCGGTCAGCGAATGAAGGCCACGCACGTCCGGGTTGTACGCCCAGCTGGCGAACAGCGCGAACACCTGCTGGATATCCCCCTGCGGCCACCGCGGATCATTGGCGGCCAGGTAGCCACGGCGCAGCGAGAAACCGACGCTGACCGGCTCGGGCACCGCTTCACCGTCGAACTGTTCCTCGAAGCGCTGCAGCAGGCGGTCGCTGATCCGCCGCACCACGGTGGCGCTGCGGTAGAAGCCCTGCATCATCTTTTCCACCGCCAGGCTTTCCACGTCATCGTGGAAGCCCAGGCGCGCGGCCAGGGTCTTCTGGTAATCAAAGCGCAGGCGCTCTTCCGGCCGGTTGGCGACCAGGTGCAGGCCAAAGCGCAACTGCGCCAACGCGCAGCGCTCGCGGCGCAGGGCCGCGGCTTCGTCCAGCCCGAGGTGACCCAGCCCGACGAGGGCCTCCAGTTCGCGCACGCCGAACGCGCGCAATGCCATCCAGCCCAAGGTATTGAGGTCGCGCAGCCCGCCCGGGCCATCCTTGATATCCGGCTCGAGGTTGTCGGCGGTGTCGCCGAACCGCTGGTGGCGGGCCAGCAGTTCGTCGCGCTTGGTGACGAAGAACTCGCGCGGCGGCCACAGCGCTTCGTCGTTGATGGCACGCTTCAACGACTGCCGTGCGGCCTCGTCGGCCACCAGCGGGCGCGATTCCAGCAAGGCGGTGAAGACGGTCTGGTCGGCACTGGCGGTCACGCAGTCCTGCGCCGAGCGCACCGCGTGGCTGACCGGCAGACCACAGTCCCACAGCAGCGCGAACAGACGCGCCAGCGCCGCCTCATGTATGTGCTGCGCGGACACCTCGCCCAGCACCAGCACGTCGATGTCCGAACGCGGGAACAGCTCGCCACGTCCGTAGCCACCCACTGCGAACAGGGCGAGGCCGGCGGCATTCGGCAGGCAGCGCTGCCAGGCCAGGCGGATCAGGTGGTCGGCCGCGCGCGCGCGCAGTGCCAACAGGCGCTCGATGTTGTCGCCCTGGTCGAAGCGACGGTACAGACGGGCATCGGCCTGCTGCAGGCTCTGCCGGGCCAGCGCCGCCCACTCGGGGTCGGCGACGGCATCGGCCGGCGCGTCCAGTTCAGGGCTCGCCGGCAACATGCTCAGACCTGCGATTCGCCGGGCGCGAGGGTCAGCACGTCCACGCCGGTCTCGGTGACCGCGATCATGTGCTCCCACTGCGCTGACAGCTTGCGGTCCTTGGTGACCACGGTCCAGCCATCCGGCAGCACTTTGTTGTAGCGGGTGCCTTCATTGATCATCGGTTCGATGGTGAAGGTCATGCCCGGCTGCAGCACCAGGCCCTGCCCCGGCCGGCCGTAATGCACCACCTGCGGTTCGTCGTGGTAGACCTTGCCGATGCCATGCCCGCAGTACTCGCGGACCACGCTGAAACGCTCGCCTTCGGCCAGGCTCTGGATGGCGTGGCCGATGTCGCCCAGGGTCGCCCCCGGCTTCACCGCGCGGATGCCGGCCCACATGGCCTGGTAGGTCACGTCAACCAGACGCCGGGCCATCACTGACGGGGTGCCGACGAAGTACATGCGGCTGGTGTCGCCGTGCCAGCCGTCCTTGATGACGGTCACGTCGATGTTGACGATGTCGCCGTCCTTGAGCACCTTGCCTTCGCTGGGAATGCCGTGACAGATGACGTTGTTGACCGACGTGCACACCGTCTTCGGGAAGCCGCGGTAGCCGACGTTGGCCGGAATGGCCTTCTGCACGTTGATGATGTGGTCGTGGCAGATGCGGTCGAGCTCTTCAGTGGTCACGCCCGGCTTCACATGCGGGGCAACGATGTCGAGCACCTCGCTGGCCAGGCGGCCGGCGATGCGCATCTGTTCGATTTCCTGGGGGGTTTTCAGATTCACGCTCATGCCCGGCATTATCGCTGATCCGGGCTCCAGACTGAACGGGCCGGGCATGAACGTAGAAAACGTGAAAAGCGGCCAGTTTTCCTCACGTTTCGACCACGACCGCGCATTTATAAGGAAACCGCGTCCCTGCGGCGCGCCTCCCCCGGCCCCACGGCGGTATCGACTCGTTCATCCAGGACCCCCGTCCAAGGAGAAGACCCATGCGATCCCTGCGACCTGTGCTGTTCAGTTTCACCCTGCTGGCCCTGGCCTCCCCCGCCCTGGCCGCCGATACCACCACGTTCAACGTGCGCATCATCATCACCAAGGCGTGCACTATCACCG
>JAEXNZ010000302.1 GCA_023439425.1 Pseudomonadota bacterium | reverse complement strand
GTCGAAGGCGGTCATGGGCATTACTCGTGGGGATGGCAGTGAAATGGGGGCAGCGCGTGAAGGTCGCAAGGCAGGCGTTCATGCTGCCGCACGGCGGCGGGGTGCAGGATGAAACCGTTGACCGTC
Source organism: Pseudomonadota bacterium (assembly GCA_023439425.1). GTDB lineage: Bacteria > Pseudomonadota > Gammaproteobacteria > Xanthomonadales > Xanthomonadaceae > Stenotrophomonas. The sequence continues at coordinate 4,097 of JAEXNZ010000302.1, read as the reverse complement.
CCGGGAGGGCTGCTGTGATGAACACCCGACTTCTACTGATTCCGGCCGTGCTTGTCGCCGCGATGACCTTCGATGCCGGCGCGCAGATCGCCGCGCCACGCAAGCCCACCGACACCCGCCCGGTGGTCACCCCCGCGCCCGCACCAACGCCGCTGCCCACCCCGGTGCGCCCCGCCCCGATGGAAAACCAGGCCGGCAAGGTCGCCCCCGTGACCTCCGATTCGCAGATCCGCCAGCAGCTCGGCACGCAACCGATCCAGAGCCAAGGCCCGGCGCAGGTGGTCCCCGCGCCGGCAACCACCGCACCGCCGAAGGTGTACGACCGCAACGGCCGCATCATTCCCGGCGTCAAACCGGTGGGGCCGAACCGCGTCTTCGATTCGCGCACGGGAAGGTATTACGACAGCGCGCCTGCAACCCAAGGTCAGCAGATCAAACCGTGAGAGGCATCAGCGCCATCGTCCTGCGCACGTAACCCCCACAACGCCATCGTCCTGTGCACGTAACAATTCGTAGGTACCACGCCTTGCGTGGTACCCGCGCAACGCGCGGCACAAGCTTCCGAAGCCGATTCGCAATGGTGTCCGGCATACATCCGGCGTTTAGACTCAACCGAAGAAGCGTTTCAGGCGTCATGACGTCTGGAAGAATCAGCCACGCAGGGCGTGGCTCTACGAACCATCTGAACGCTTCACAACCTAAACCCCCAGTCATCCGCGTCAACACAAAACCTCACTGCATTTTCGCCCTTGATTAACCGCATTTCCTCGACTCTGCATCCGCGCCGCAACACCGCGCATCCCCAAGATGACGAGAAGAGTGCAACCATGGCTAACCAGCAGCAGAACAATCCCAACAAGCCGCAGGATCAGCAGAACCAGAAGGGTCAGCAGAGCCAGCAGCAGTGGGACCAGCAGAACCAGAAGGGTAAGCAGCAGGATCAGCAGCAGCGCAACCCGGACCAGAAGCAGCAGCGCTGATGCGCGGTTTGGCGTGACACCCCAAGTTCGGGGGTGAAACCAGTGAAAGGCGGTGCGCACCCGCGCGCCGCCTTTTTTCGTTCGTACCTCAGTCCGGAATCGGCAGCGTCAGCGTTTCCTTCACCTCTTCCATCACGATGTAGCTCTTGCTCTCGCGCACATGCGGCAAGGTCAGCAGCGTGCTGCCCAGTAGTTTGCGGTACGAGGCCATCTCACTGATCCGCGCCTTCAGCAGGTAATCGAAATCGCCTGAGACCAGATGGCACTCCAGCACATTCGGCAGCTTCAACGCTGCGCGCCGGAACTCCTCGAAGATGTCGCCGGACTTGTAGGCCAGGCTGATCTCGACGAACACCAGCAGGCTGGCCTTGAGGTAGTGCGGGTCGAGCTTGGCGTAATAGCCGGTGATGGCCCCGTCACGCTCCAGCCGGCGCACCCGCTCGGTGCAGGGCGTGGTGGACAGCCCGACCCGCTCGCCCAGCTCGGTGAAGGAAATGCGTCCCTCGGCCTGCAGGATGCGCAGGATCTTTCGGTCGATCTTGTCCAGTTCGCGGACCCGGGTGGCCATGGGCGTCAACTCGGCAGGGTGAATGACGGGACAATACACTGCCGTGTGCTGCAAATACAGGAAAAACGCCCGACAACAGCGGCCTATACTTCCGCAATTATGGTCCCGGCACCGCTGAGTGCAGGGAATGATCCGGTTGGAGAGGTCTCATGCGCGTACTTGTTCTTGGCAGCGGCGTCATCGGCACCACCAGTGCCTGGTACCTGCGGCAGGCCGGCTTTGATGTCACCGTGGTCGACCGCCAGCCCGGACCGGCGCTGGAAACCAGCTTCGCCAACGCGGGCCAGCTCTCGTTCGGCTACACCTCGCCGTGGGCCGCGCCGGGCGTGCCGCTCAAAGCGGTGAAGTGGCTGTTCGAGGAACACGCGCCGCTGGCGATCCGCCCGGGCCTGGACCTCAACCAGTACCGCTGGCTGGCGCAGATGCTGCGCAACTGCACCCAGGAACGCTACGCGATCAACAAGGCGCGCATGGTGCGCATGTCCGAGTACAGCCGTGACTGCCTGAACGAACTGCGCGCTGAAACCGGCATCGAATTCGAAGGCCGCGACCTGGGCACCACCCAGCTGTTCCGCACCCAGCAGCAGCTGGATGCCTCGGCGCAGGACATCGAAGTGCTGGCGCAGTACGGCGTGCCGTACGAAGTGCTGGACCGCGCCGGCATCATCGCCGCCGAGCCGGCGCTGGCCGCCGTGGCCGACACCCTGGTGGGTGCGCTGCGCCTGCCGCGTGACCAGACCGGCGACTGCCAGCTGTTCACCCGTCGCCTGGCGCAGATGGCTGCTGCTGCCGGCGTGGAGTTCCGCTTCGACCAGGACATCGCCGGGCTGGAAACCAGCGGCAACCGCATCACTGGTGTGCGCATCGACGGCCAGCTGGAAACCGCCGACCACTACGTGGTGGCGCTGGGCAGCTATTCGCCGTCGCTGGTCGCGCCGCTGGGCATGCATCTGCCGGTGTATCCGCTGAAGGGGTATTCGCTGACCCTGCCGATCACCGACCCGGCCATGGCCCCTACCTCGACCATCCTGGACGAAAGCTACAAGGTGGCCGTGACCCGCTTCGACGACCGCATCCGCGTGGGCGGCATGGCCGAAGTGGGCGGATTCGACCTGTCGCTGTCGCCGCGCCGCCGCGCCACCCTGGAAAAGGTGGTGCGCGACCTGTATCCGCACGGCGGCGATCTGTCGCGCGCCGAATTCTGGACCGGGCTGCGCCCGGCCACCCCGGACGGCACCCCGGTGATCGGGGCCACGCCGTACCGCAACCTGTTCCTCAATACCGGCCACGGCACGCTGGGCTGGACCATGGCCTGCGGGTCGGGTCGCTACCTGGCCGACCTGATGAGCGCGCGCCAGCCGCAGATCAGCACCGAAGGCCTGGACATCTTCCGCTATGGCGGGCGTGCGAATCCGCATGCCGCCGCTTTTCAACAGAGTGAAACTGAAACATGCGTCCTGCCCGCGCGTTGATCGACCTGGACGCGTTGCGCTCCAACTTCCGCTTGGCCCGTGAACTGGGTGGCGGTCGCAAGACTTTGGCTGCGGTAAAGGCCGATGCCTACGGCCACGGTGCCGTGGTGTGCGCGCGCGCGCTGGAAGGCGAGGCCGATGCGTTCGGCGTGGCCTGCATTGAAGAAGCGCTGGAACTGCGCGCGGCCGGCATCACCACGCCGATCCTGCTGCTGGAAGGTTTCTTCGACGCAGCCGAGCTGCCGCTGATCGTGCAGCACCAGTTGTGGTTCGCAGTGGCCGCGCCGTGGCAGGTGGACGCAGTGGAAGCGTTCCACACCGACGCCACCTTGACCATCTGGCTGAAGCTGGACAGCGGCATGCACCGGCTGGGGCTGTCGCCGGCCGATTTCCGCAGCGCGCATGCGCGTTTGTCGGCGTTGCCGCAGGTGGGGCCAATGGTGCTGATGAGCCATCTGGCACGTGCCGACGAACTGGACAACCCGCGCACCCGCGAGCAGTCCGCTACGTTTGCCGCCGCGATCGAGGGCTTGGCCGGGGAAACCAGCCTGTGCAATTCGCCAGCGCTGCTGGGCTGGCCGGAAGTGCGCAGTGACTGGGTGCGCCCTGGCCTGATGCTGTACGGGGCGAACCCGCTGCCTGGCAGCAGCGCTCAGACCGCGCGCCTGCGCCCGGTGATGACCATGCAGTCAAAGATCTTCGCCGTACGCGAGATCGCCGCCGGCGAACCGGTCGGCTATGGCGCGCGCTTTGTCGCCGAGCGACCCACCCGCGTTGGCGTGGTGGCGATGGGCTATGCCGATGGCTACCCGCAGTTCGCGCCCAACGGCACCCCGGTCCAGATCGACGGCCAGCCCGGCCATCTGATCGGCCGCGTGTCGATGGACATGCTCACCGTGGACCTGACCGACCTGCCGCAGGCGGGCGTGGGCAGCACGGTGGAGCTGTGGGGCGAGAGCCCGCGCTTGGACGTGCTGGCTCCGCTGTGCAATGTGAGCGCGTACCAGCTGCCCTGCGCGGTGAAGCGCGTGGCCCGCGAAATTCGATAGCGATTCACCCGTTGCGCCGGGTGAGTAC
>JAEXNZ010000289.1 GCA_023439425.1 Pseudomonadota bacterium | reverse complement strand
CGCCAAGACGCTGGCCATCACCGTGCTTGCACCGATGCTGCTGGGCCTGGTGGCGCAGAAACTGCTGGGTGACCATGCCGAACGCGCTTCGGGTCTGGTTGCACGTATTGGCCTGCTCCTGCTGCTGGCGGGCGGTGCCGGGGTGCTTGTGATCCTGGGCCCGAAGCTGTGGCAGGCGATCGGCGACGGCACCCTGCTGGCAATGGTGCTGGTGATCACCGCAGGGCTGGCCTCCGGCTATCTGCTGGGAGGACCTGCACGCAGTACCCGCGCCGCGCTCGCGCTTGCCTCGGCCACGCGCCACCCGGGCGTGGCCATGGGTGTGATCGGCAGCAGCTTCCCGGACGCAAAACTGGCCGTTCTTGCTGTGCTGATGTTCGTGCTGCTGAATGTGATTCTAGGCATTCCGTTCGTGAAGTTGAGCCGGGCGAACGGCTGAAGAAGCCGAAACCCGGCACCCCACGGATACGGCGCAAACATCCCCGCCCTCCCTGTAGAGCCACGCCATGCGTGGCTGAACGGATCTACCCCGCGCATTCCCGACAGGCCGAAGTGATACCCTTCGCCAACTCGCCGAGTCCCGGGACACCCATGACGCAATTGATGACGCTGCCGAGCTCATTGAGGGCACGGTTAAAGGGCGCGGTGGTGATTGCCGCTCTATTGCAGTTGGCGGGCCACCCCTCGTCAGCCCAAGCCGCAACCACCCGTAGCGAGCCCTCGCCGGAACTGCTGGCTTCGATCGACAGCATAATGGGGCGGGGTAGTGGCAGCGGAACCCCGGGCTGTGTGCTGGGTGTGCATTCAAAGAGCGTGGAGATTCTGCGCGCCTATGGTCAGGCGGATCTCGAACGCCCAGCCGCCATGAATGTGGACAGCGTGTTCAACATTGCTTCGGTCAGCAAGCAGTTCACTGCCGCCGCCATACTGCTGCTCGCCAACGAGGGAAAGCTCTCGCTGGGGGACCCCGTTCGCAAGTACCTCCCGGAGCTCCCGGGCCAGCAGCAGCCGATCACCATCGATCACCTGCTCAACCATACCAGCGGGCTGCGCGACTTCCGCTATACCGATTGGCTGGTAGGGCGCGATACGCTTCCGCAGCGCAATCAAGACATCCTCGACTACGCGTCTCGGCTGCAGTCACTGAACCACGCGCCGGGGGAATCGCACTCCTATAGCAACACCAACTACGTTCTGCTGGCCATCATCGTAGAGCGCGTCAGTGGTCGCAACCTTCAGGATTTCAGCCGCGAGCGCCTGTTCGCGCCTGCTGGTATGAAGCACACGCAGTGGGAGGTCGACAGTCAGCAACTGGTGAACAATCGCGCCAATGGCTATGCGTTGGCTGAACCTGCCTCAGACGGCAAGCCGGCCCGCTTCGTTCAGTACCCTAGTGCACGCAACATCTACGGCAATGGCAATCTGCTGACCACCGTCGGCGACCTTCAGCGCTGGAATCTAGCTCTGTCGCGCAACGTCTATGGCCCGAAGCTCACCGCCCAGCTCGAGGAGCGCGCCACTCTCCGCAACGGTTTCATGATTGATTACGCACGAGGTGAGATGGTCGGCCAGTATCGAGGACTGCGCGAGGTCAAGCATGGCGGATACAACGGCACCTACATCTCCTGGGTAGCGCGTTACCCGGAAGCCGATCTGTCGATGTCGTATCTGTGCAACAGTGATGCCGACAACGTTGATCCGCATGACATCATTGACCTGTTCCTACCTAAGGATGCACCTCCCCGCGAGCCCATGCCCGCCAGTGGCTCGGAAGACCTGTCCGCGCACAATGGCGTCTATCGTCGCATCGACAACGGCCAGCTGGCGCTGTGGTCATTTCCCACGCAAGCCAGGGTGGAAGGCGCCAGGCTCGAAATGGGTCCATACACCTACCACTTCGACCGAAGTCAGCCCGATCGAATCACACGGCAAAGCTTCGGCAATGCGACGACGTGGGAGAGGATGCCGGAAGCGCAGCCAGAAGCCGTAGATCTGAGCCAGTACCAAGGCCGCTTCAGCAGCGACGAACTGCTGGCTGACTACGACGTCACCTTCGACGGTACTCAATTGAAGCTCGTCTTGCGGGGAATGTCTCAGCTTAGCGCCTCGCTCACGCCCCGCGCGAAGGATGTGTTTGAGGCACAGGGACTGGCCCAGTTGCAGGGAACCCTGGTCGTATTCAAACGAGACGAGAACGGACGCATAGAAGGGTTGGCCATTGCACCAGACGGGTTGCATGAGCTTCCCTTCCGGATGGCCAAAGAATGACCCGCTTGGTAGAGCCGGGCTTGCCCGGCTGCTTTTCGCTGACACCTCGTCGCACAACGCCGCGCGAAGGCGTCGCCGAAAGCGCCACTTCAGTGCTATCCTCCCAGTAAGGCGGCTATGGGGGTCCTTCCTTCTAACCTTCCTGAAATAGGGTCTCCGCTCTCCGCCTTTCTAATCTTCTCGCCATGCTCCAGATCCTTCTTCGTCGTAGATCGATGGTCGTATTGGAGCCTGGTGACGGCGAAACACCCGTTGACGTGGTTGCCACCATCCAGCGGAACCTGGCTGCTTATGGCTATGGCCTCGCGCCCGATCTGGAGGCGCGGGTAGGCTCCTTGGGAGCCGATGAGGCTACCGGCTTCTATCGTCGCCTGGAGCGGGAGCTCAAGGTGATGCTGGGCGCCCATCGGGTCTTCCGCCCCCTGTATCCAGGCTTTCCTACCCAGGTCATGGCCTTGGCAGAGGGAGAGCTCTATCTCAACGCGCTGAGGCACTATTGGGATCTGGCTGATGAGTTTCCCGACGGTGATCACCGCTCACCGTCCAAAGAGCAGCCAAAGTTGCGGCCGCTGCGCCTCGGCACCAGGGATGACCTGACGGCTGTATTCACCCGGCTGGCACAATCCAAGACCCCTTACTCGCAACAGGACCGCGAAGACGTTGCACGTTTCATAGTGCAGTACGGCCAATCCATCACCAGGCTGCTGCCGGAGAAGATTGCCTGCAAGGAGAACCTTGCGGTCATCGCAGGAACGATGCTGCGGGAAGGACTCGATCCGGTTGCACTGGACCCGAGCATTCGAACCGCCACCGATGTTCTGCGCATCGCCGTGGCCATGAATGGCGGCGACGTATCCTTGGCGCAGCCCGCAAAGTTCGGCCGGTTGCCGCGCTCCGTTCGTGCGCGCCTGTTGGGATGGCTCGAGCGCACCCCCTCGATACTTGAGGACATGCAGCGCTGGGAGGGGCGCTGGATTCGCCTCGGCGAGCGCCTCCATCCCGGCGAATTCACGAGCCGTTTCCCAACCACCTCAGTGGCCTTCTCGGCATTGCGCAACGGCCGACGCGAGCGCGGATTCAACAGCCGTGTTGAAGTCGCCCTCGAGATGCCGAGCAATGCACAGCAGCGATCCGGCTGGGGGGATGGACCCGCAAGTGCGCTGGAGCTGCTGAAGTCGCGCCCGGGGGAGCTTGCGCGACGTCTCGACATGCTGCTGCGCCTTGGCGGCGGCAGCCAGGTGATGGAGGCATTTGCCGCCGTGGCACCGCAGGTGTCCACCCCGGTGCTGCTGCAGGTGTTGACACACTTCCGTCACCGAAATGATCCGGGGCTGCGCGTGTTCTTCCCCAAGGGGCAGGTGGCCAACGTTTTTGCGCGCGCAGACGCACTGCAGCCCCTCGATCCCAGCGCGATCTCGGATGTGGTTTCCATCTGTGACCGCACACTGGTGACCCGTTTCGCGACGTTGGCCCCTTTGGGTCGCTGCTACCTGGATCCAGCCCTGTCCCGCTATCTGGCACCGTTCTCACAGCGCTCCGCCTCGAAAGCCCTGCGGACAATTGTTCGCGGAAGCCGGGTGCCAATCGATGACTCGCCCACGCTTCGATTCTTCACCTGGTGGAGAAATGCGCGTGGCCGCGTCGACATTGACCTGTCTGCGGCCATGTACGCAGAAGATTATGGCTACGTAGACACGCTGGCCTATTACAATCTGCGCAACTTCGGCGCAGTTCACAGTGGCGACGTTGTTGATGCGCCAAGGGGTGCAAGCGAGTTCATCGACATCGACGTTGAGCGCTGCAAAAACCTTGGCGTGCGCTACATCGTCGTCTGCATCAACAATTTCACCGGTCAGGCCTTCTGTGATCTACCGGAGTGCTATGCAGGCTGGATGGCGCGGCATCATCCTGATTCCGGCGAGCCCTACGAGCCTGCCACCGTGGTGGACCGTTTCGATGTGTCATCGGACACGCCGTTCTGTCTTCCCATGATCTTTGACTTAGAAGAGAAAGAGATGATCTGGGCCGACATCGCCTTGGCGACCCGACCGCGTTGGCAGAACAATGTGCAGAACAATCTGACGGGGGTGTCGTTGATGCTGCGAGCGCTCACCCAGCTGCGCAAGCTGGACTTGCATACGCTCTTTGATCTGCACATCCGGGCACGCGGCACTTTCGTGGAGGCCCTGGAGAATGCTGACACCGTGTTTTCCGAGCATGCTGGCATCACGCCAAAGGACCTTGAGCAAATTTCTGCCGAGTTTCTGTAACGCGCTCGCGGCGCAACCGTCGCGTTTTAACCGCAACCGTCGCGGCCCGGCTGCTCTTCGCGGAAAAACGTCACACAACTCCGAGTAGTGGAAGGCGTCCATGCCCTCCCATACCTACGTCATTCGGCTGAGGTACGCCTCTTGGCTGCCAATGCGTTGTCGATATAGGCCTTCAGATCGGCCGTGATGCCGGTGGCTCGCTGAATGTCTGGTTCGCTGTCGATGAGCTGGCGCGTCTTGGCCCGTATCGCCTCGCTGGAGGCAAGCGATTCTCCGAGTTCGATCCAGCGGCGGGAAAGTTCGGCTACTCCATCGCTCGTCGGTGCAAGCCCTGCGGACGCTGCGTTGCTGAACTGTTGGAGGAGATCAGCAAGCACCGAAGCAGAATCGGCCCGCGCTTCAGGGCTCAAAGTGCCTTGCAGTGATCGCAAGTGCTCGAGTTCTTCAGTGGTGAAGTGCAAATTTAGAGTATTCATGGTGTTCATCAGGCTCAGTAGTTGGAGGGTTACCTGTTGATCGGTGTTGCTTTCCACGGCCGCGGAAACTCGATTGATGACCGACAGCAGGCCCTGCAGGCGTTTGATCTCCGTGCCGAGGGCGCTAGCTTGTCGAGCCAACAGTGACTTCAATGGAGGGGCGTGGGCCCCGAGGTAAGGCTTTACGTCCTTGAGGGGGATACCCAGCTGCCTGCAGGCCAGAATCCTGTGCAGCTGCAGGACGTCGCCTTCGGTGTAGCGGCGGTATCCCGACTGCGTGCGACCGGACGCAGGCAGCAGGCCTAATTTTTCGTAGTGGTGAAGTGCGCGTACGGTGACGCCGCTTAGCTTCGCGAGTTGGCCGACGGTGTAGTCCATCTCTTCATAGTGCACCCTGACGTTGCGTAAGGGTCAACTACCGACTGCCTCAAATCCCCTCAACAATCACAATCTCAGCAACACAGTTCGCATCACGATGCGCCTTGGCGGCCTGATACTCCGGCGAGTGGTAGCACGCCAGTGCGGTTTCCATGTCCTGGAACGCAATGACCACATGCCGGTCGGCAGGCTCCCCCTCTACGGCCACGGCTTTCCCGCCGCGGGCGAGGAAGGTCGCGCCGTACTTGGCGAACGCAGCCGGTGCCAAGGCGGTGTAGCCCGCGTACTTCTCCGCGTTCAGTACCGTCACATGGGCAATCCAGTAGGCGGCCATCAGTCTTGTCCCTCCTGCAGCAACGCGCGCGCAATCGACTGGGCCTCACCAATGTGCTCGGCCACGCGTTGCCGCGCCAGCTGCTCATCCTGTGACACACAGATCGCATCACAGATCGCCTTGATGCGCTCGAAGCCCGTCTTCTCGCGGTTCGCATGGGTCAACGTCATCGCACGCAAGCGGCTGATCCTTCCGTTCAGGCGCTGCACGATCTCCCAGGCGATGTGATTGTTGCCGGCGCGGAAGATGGTTTCGTAGAGGGTGGATGAAGCTTCCAGCACCGGGGCAATGTCGGCCGCGCCGTAGGACAGGCGCAATGTCTCCAGTGCCTGGGTGATCTGGGCTTTGGTTTCATCGGTCAGGTTCCGCACGCAATCAGCCACGGCGGCCTGCTCGAGCACCAGCCGGATGCGGTAAACCTGGCTGGCCACGTCCCAGCTGAGCACCGCAACAATCGGCCCCTTCTGCGGCAGAACCTCGACCAGGCCCTCAGCCTCCAGATAGCGGATGACCTCGCGCACAACGGTTCGGCTCACGCCCAGCTGCTCGCACAGCGTGCGCTCGACCAGGCGGGCCCCGGACGGGAAGTAGCCGGTGATGATCGCGTTGCGAAGCTTCTCCAGGCATTTCTCCCGGAGGGTCACGGGGGAGTGGTCAATTCTGAGGCAGATTCGCCGCCACGTGCTGGGCGATGCCTACGTCGACCGCGCCCTGGCCCAGGCCGACGCTTCAGCAAGCCGCTGCAGGAGCTGGTCACGGAATACTGTTGGGGCACTGTATGGGCGCGCCACGATCTTGCTCTGGCCGAGCGCAGCCTGATCAATCTGGCGATGATTTCCGCGTTGAATCGACCGCATGAGCTGAAGATTCATGTGATGGGCGCACTGCGCAACGGCGTCACCCGCGAGAAGATCCGCGAGGTGCTGCTGCAGGTCGCCATCTACTGCGGGGTACCTGCGGCGGTGGACAGCTTCCGCATCGCCCGCGACGCCATCGCCGAGTTTGACGCCAGCGAAAGCTAAGCCACTTCTCATACCCCAGCCACTGCATCCTGGCCGCGCTGCACGGCGCGGACGGGGAGCTGTTGCCCGCTGTCATTGCCTGGAAACCCATCATCAAGTCTGCACGACGCTCCGTTCGTTCCACGCTTCGCCCCTATTCCCTGCCGCGATGGGCATTGGCACTGGGTGTGCTGCTCGCCTGCACCTCGACCGCGCAGGCAGAAACGGCTGATCAAGAAACCGGCTGGACCCTCGGAGGCGTGGTGCGGGCCCGCTGGGATGTCCGCTTCAACGACGCACACGGCGACGGCAGCCGTTACACATCCAATCATCTGTCGTTCGATACGCTCATCCTTAAAGCCGACTATGACAGCCCGGATTACTTCGCCTCGACGCAGTACCGCTTCTATGGCGGCAGCGTGCTGTACTCGCAGGCGAGCGGCTACCGCAACTACCCGGGCGAGGTGAGCTTCCCGCTGCAGGCATACGCCGGCAGGCGCTTTGCCAATGGGGACAGGCTGACGGTGGGGCTGCAGCCAGTGGTGCTCGATGACCCGTACTGGGGCGCACAGGTGCTGGGCAGCATCGGTTTCGTGGTGGGCCTGGAGGAGGTCTACGCCCCTGGCATCACCTACCGCCATGACGGCGAAGGCTACCGTCTGGCCGCAGGTTACTACCCGACCTCCACGCCGGACGGCAAAGGCATCAGCCGCGACGGTGCCCGTTACTCCACCGCCTTCGTGCAGGCGGACAGTTACGTGCCCAACGGAACCAGCACCTCGGAGCGCGACCTGGTGGCCGCAACCCTCGAGCGGGATGTCCTGAAGCATGATGGCCTGACCGTGACCACGACCATCTCAGGCCTGTATTCCCGGCTGCAGGACGAGAGCAGCAACCCGCAGGGCGATGGCGAGCGCCGTGCACTGGCCGCCAGCGTGAAGCTGACCAACGGCACGTGGCGCGGAAAGCTGCTGGTGGCGCGCCAGGACATCAGCCTGCCTGCGGCACGCGATACCCACCTGATCACCGTGGGGGGCTTCGACGCGTCCTACAACATCGCCACCAAGGGTACGGTGGTGTTTGCCGAGGTTGGCCGCCCCGTGCAGGTGGGGCGGCAATCCGTCGACCTGTACGCCAGCCTTTCCCGCTTCATCAAAGACGAAGAGCAGTTCAAAGACAGCCAGCGGCTGACCCTGGGGGCGGCGTGGCGAATGGGGCCGATCAGCGTTTCAAGCGAACTGCTGGTGGGCCGCAACGATCCGTTTGTCGGTGCAGGGCAGTACATCAGCGGGGCGGGGCAGGGC
>JAEXNZ010000249.1 GCA_023439425.1 Pseudomonadota bacterium | reverse complement strand
ACCGCGGCCAGGGGGCGCGCGTAGGGCACACCCACGGCCGTGAGTTCATCGACCTGGCCGCCGGCATCGCCGTGGGGGGCCTGGGCCACAACGACCCGGACCTGAAGGCCGCCCTGATCGAGCAGGCCGGCAAGCTGTGGCACACCAGCAATGTGTTCTACAGCGAGCCGCCGCTGCGCCTGGCCGAAGAGCTGGTCACCGCCTCGCGCTTCGCCGAGCGGGTGTTCCTGTGCAATTCCGGCGCGGAAGCCAATGAAGTGGCGATCAAGCTGGTGCGCAAGTGGGCCTCCTCGCAGGGCCGCCCCGCCGACAAGCGGGTCATCGTGACCTTCCGCGGCAGCTTCCACGGCCGCACCCTGGCCGCGGTGACCGCCACCGCCCAGCCGAAGTACCAGGAAGGCTACGAGCCGCTGCCCGGTGGCTTCCGCTATGTGGACTTCAACGACGAAGTGCAGCTGGAAACGGCGATGGCCGCCGGCGACGTCGCCGCGGTGATGCTGGAGCCGATCCAGGGCGAGGGCGGGGTGATGCCGGCAAAGTCTGGTTTCCTGCAGCGCGTGCGCGAGCTGTGCGACCAGCACAACGCGCTGGTGGTGCTGGATGAAATCCAGGCCGGTATGGGCCGCACCGGCACCCTGTTCGCGCATTGGCAGGACGGCATCAAGCCGGACATCGTGACCCTGGCCAAGGCGCTGGGCGGCGGTTTCCCGATCGGCGCCATGCTGGCCGGTCCGAAGGTGGCCGAGGCGATGCAGTTCGGTGCGCACGGCACCACCTTCGGCGGCAATCCGCTGGCCGCTGCCGTGGCCCGGGTCGCGCTGCGCAAGCTGTCGTCGCCGGAAATCGCGCACAACGTGGGCCGTCAGTCGCAGGCGCTGCGCGAGGGGCTGGGGAAGATCAATGACGAGTTCAAGGTTTTCAGCCAGGTGCGCGGTCGCGGCCTGATGCTGGGCGCGGTGCTGGACAAGGATTTTGCCGGGCAGGCCGGGCCGATTCTGGATCACGCCGCCGAGCATGGGCTGCTGACTTTGCAGGCCGGGCCGGATGTGCTTCGGTTCGTGCCGTCGTTGAATATCAGCGATGAGGAAGTGGCCGAAGGGTTGAAGCGGTTGCGGGCGGCGATCCAGTCGTTTGTTGCATCGCGTTGAACGGCAGCCGGGCAAGCCCGGCTCTACGTTCATGACGTCGTCAATGCATCGCGCGTGCCGATCATACGGGGCGTGCGGGCCGTTGATGCGGCCGTCGGCGATTGGCGCGTGCGGGGTGCCCCGTAGAGCCGGGCTTGCCCGGCTGCTTTTGGCGCACACCTGCGACACCCCGTCGCAGGTGCGACCTTCCAGCGCTCTCTAGAATTCACGGTGTACCCGCAAGGAGATCACCGTGAAACTGCTCGCTTCCCTGTTTCTGGCCAGCCTGGCCTTCGCCCCGTCCGCCTACGCCCGCGTCTGCGCGGTCAACGTGGACAGCACCGACCAGATGACCTTCACCCAGAAGGACATCAAAGTGGCTGGCGACTGCACCCAGGTGAAGCTGACCCTGCGCCACACCGGCAAGCTGGCGGCGACCGCGATGGGGCACAACTGGGTGCTGACGAAAACGGCGGATTACCAGCCGGTGGCGATGGCCGGGATGCGGATGAAGCTGGCCGACGCGTACGTGCCGAAGGGTGATGCGCGGGTGTTGGCGCATACGGCGGTGATTGGCGGTGGGCAGAGTACGTCGGTGACGTTCAGCACCGCGAAGCTGGTGAAGGGTGGGGATTACACGTTTTTCTGTTCGTTCCCCGGGCATTTCGCCATGATGAAAGGCCGTTTTAATTTCGGTTGAAAACCGAAAATAAAACGGCCGGGTAGGTAACGACCGTTGGTCGTTACCCGCGCGCCACCACAAACGCCTCACGCGCGGCGGCAATCGTGGCATCAATCACCGCATCATCGTGCGCGCTCGACAGGAACCCGGCCTCATACGCCGACGGTGCCAGGAACACTCCACGTTCCAACATCGCATGGAAGAATCGATTGAACGCAGCGGTGTCACACGCCGTCGCCTGCGCATACGTCTCCACCTTCTGATCGGTAAAGAACAACCCGAACATCGCCCCAACCTGGTTGGTCGTCACCGCCACACCGGCTTCAGCGGCAGCGGCTTCCAGCCCTGCACACAACCGCGCGGTGGCTGCACCCAGACGCTCATGGAACCCCGGCTCCTGCACCAGCTCCAGCATCGCCAGGCCCGCAGCCATCGCCACCGGGTTGCCGCTGAGCGTACCGGCCTGGTAGATCGGGCCGGCCGGGGCAATCTGCGACAGCAGGTCGCGACGGCCGCCATAGGCCCCCACCGGCATGCCGCCGCCGATGATCTTGCCGAACGTGGTCAGGTCCGGGGTGATGCCGTAGTGCGCCTGCGCACCGCCGAGGGCGACGCGGAAGCCGGTCATCACTTCGTCGAAGATCAGCAGCGCGCCGTACTGGGTGCACAGCGCTCGCAAGTGCTGCAGATAGCCCTCGCGCGGCGGAATGCAGTTGGCATTGCCCACCACCGGTTCAATGATCAGGCCGGCAATGTGCTCGCCCTGTTCGGCGAACAGCGCGGTGGCGGCGTCGAAGTCGTTGTAGGGCAGGGTGAGGGTGAGTTCGCTCAGCCCGGCCGGCACGCCCGGTGAGGTCGGCACGCCCAGGGTCAGCATGCCGCTGCCGGCCTTGACCAGGAACGAGTCGCCGTGGCCGTGGTAGCAGCCCTCAAACTTCACGATGCGGCTTCGGCCAGTTGCGCCGCGGGCAAGGCGGATCGCCGACAGCGTGGCCTCGGTGCCCGAGTTGACCATGCGCACCATTTCGCACGACGGCACCAGCCGGGTGATGGTTTCGGCCATGGTCACTTCGGCGGCGCACGGCGCACCGAACGACAGTCCGTTGTTGATCGCGTGCTTCACCGCCTGGCGTACCGCCGGGTGGTTGTGGCCGACGATCATCGGGCCCCAGGAACCGACGTAGTCAATGTACTGGTTGCCGTCCACGTCATACAGATAGGCACCGTCGGCGCGCTCCACGAAGAACGGTTCGCCGCCGACGGACTTGAACGCGCGCACCGGCGAATTGACGCCGCCGGGCAGCAGCGCCTGGGCGCGGGTGAACAGGGCGTGGGAATTGTCGTGGTTCATGCGATGGGGTCCTGGAAACGGGCAAGGCAGGCGCGCAGGGCGGCGACCGGGTCGGGGGCGGCGAAGATGCCGCTGACCACGGCGACCAGGTCGGCCCCGGCGGCGATGATCGGGCCCACATTGTCCGGGGTCAGGCCGCCAATCGCCACCCGCGGCACGCCCAGTGCGGCGGTTTGCCGCAGCAGGTCGACGCTGGCGCGGCTCTTGGTGACCTTGGTGGTGGTGGGGAAGAAGGCCCCGAAGGCCACGTAGCTGGCCCCGGCGGCGGCTCCGGCGTGGGCGCGCTCGAGGCTGTCGTAGCAGGAGGTGCCGATGATGGCCTGCGCGCCGAGCAGGGCGCGGGCGGCGGCAATGTCGCCGTCCTCCGCGCCCAGGTGCACGCCGGCCGCGCCCACGGCCTGGGCCAGGGTGACGTCGTCGTTGATGATCAGCGGCACCCCGTGGGCGGCGCACAGCGGCTGCAGCGCGGCTGCCTGGGTCTGGCGCAGGGCCGGGCTGGCGGTTTTGTTGCGGTACTGCAGCCAGGTGGCCCCATTGGCCAGCAGCGGCTCCACCCGGGCCAGCAGGCGCGCGGTGTCGGCTTCGTCGGGGGTGATCAGATAGACGCCACGCGGGGGCGTGGTCGAGGGAACGGGGGTCTTCATCAATGGCTACCAGCAGCGCGACGGGAGTGGGACAATGCCGGTCAACCGTATTGCCCGAAGCCTGATTATCCGATGAGCGACACTGCTGCCACCACCTTCCGCACCTGGATGTGCGTTGTCTGCGGTTTCATCTACAGGGAAGTGGATGGTTTGCCGGAAGAGGGCATTGCGCCTGGGACCGCGTGGGAAGACGTGCCCGATACCTGGACGTGCCCGGATTGCGGCGTGACCAAGGATGATTTCGAGATGGTGGAGATCGATTGATCACGGTGGGTCGCCAACGGCAGCCGGGCAAGCCCGGCTCTACGTTCGGGACCACCACGTGCATTTCGGATCGCCATGATCGTAG
>JAEXNZ010000233.1 GCA_023439425.1 Pseudomonadota bacterium | reverse complement strand
CCTGTACATGGGCGGCAACGTCAGCCAGGGGCGACGTGGGGGGCGTGGCTGACGTTGCCGAAACCAGCGTCTTCAACGCCACTTCGGCGTCGACCTGCACCGGCAGGTATTTGTCGGTGAGCGCCTGCAGGTCACTCAGGGTCTGGTTGTCTGACGCCAGCGCCGAGCCGCTGCCCAGCGCGCAGGCCAGGCCCAGCGCGAGCAGTTTCAACGGCACCTTCAGGTGTACGACGACCGGACCGGCCACCAGGCTGCCACGCGAGGTGGCGATTTCCGAGACCACCACCAGCGCATTGAGCTGGTGGTTCCATACCAAACGGAAAATGCGGTTCATGATCACTCCCCCCGTTGGAGTTCTGACGGCGTGCCCGCCGGCACGTGGGAGTCATTACAGGCGCTGGCGCGAACGCGGGGCACTTCATTCCGGCAGCACGAACGTGCGTTCTGGCAAGAGACGGCAGGAAACCGGCAGGCGAATGTGCAATTCCGGCAGATTGCCGGAAACGTGCAGTCAGGCCGGATGGCCCATCGAGGCCGGCGCGCGCATCAGGGTGTCGCGCGGCAGTTCGCCAAATACACGACGGTAATTGTCGGCAAAACGGGACAGGTCCCACAGCCCGCAGCTGAGCGCGACCGCCTTCACCGACTTGCGGGTGGCGTCGGCCGTGGACAGCCCGCGGCACGCCGCACACAGGCGCAGCATGGACAGATACCGGTTGGGCGAGGTGCCGAACAGATCTTCAAAGGCATAGCGCAAGGCGCGCTCGCTGACCCCGGCGGCATCGCAGATTTCATGCATGTAGATGTAGCGGCGCAGGTTCTGGCGCATGAAATTCTCGGCGCGCTGCGCTATCAGGTAGTGCGTACGGCGTGCGCGGCTGCAACTGGGACGCTCCTGCGACTCCGCACCCAGCAATGCCTGCACGTGATCGTGCAGCAGTCGCTCCACGGCGTCCTCAGGCAGGGCCTGGCCAGCACCGTCCAACCACGCCGGAAGCTGCGCATAGCGCTGCGCCAGGCGGGTGGCTCCATTGCCGCTGTCGCCCATGAACACCGACAGTGCCTGACCCGATGGCAGTGTGCTGCGCAGGGTCAGTTCGGCCAGCTTGCGTTGCAGGCGACGGGTCGGGGTGAGCAGCAAGCTCAGCTGCGTGCCTGCACTCAAGGAAAACTCGCTGATGCCTTCCGGCAATACGGTGACCGCCATGCCTGCGGTCAGCGGCAGACCGTGGCACCAGCTGCGCTCAGGATCGGTGGCATGAATGAAACCAAGCAGGCACCAGTCCGGCGGCAGCATGAAACGGCCGCGAAACTGAAAACCGCAGGTGGCAGAAAGAAACAGGGATTCGTCGTGCACCTGCGAGTGCACGCTGGCACGCGGACCGTTGGCATCCAGCAATACCAGTTCAATATCACACACGCGCAGCACGCCACCCAGCGCAGCCAGGTCGAACGTTTTCAGCGGATTAACTCCAGCCGCCTCCCCCGCACCATCGACCATGACAGTGAAGCCCCCTTGTGATTCAACGCCCCGGGTGCGCCGCCAGCGCCCCGGGCCTGTCCGCCAACGGACGGGGCCAGTATGCCTTAATCGCAGCGGCGCAAATCAAGCCGTTTGCGACATTAACCGCCACATTAACCATTAAGCCAAACCCCTGATTTTTGGCTGTTTATGCGTCAATTTTCCGACATCACAACGCATTCACAAAGAATATACGAACGCTTCACTGCCAGGACTTTACATCGGAGATATACGAGGTGTAGTTTTGCCACCGCGGTCACAGATAGAAACTCAAGTTCGTCACTGGAATGCCGTTTCTGTGCATTGCCAGGCAGGAAAATGTTCAAGAGTTAATGCAGCACAGCCCGGCACGTTCTTGGCGGAAATCCGGACTGACCACAAGGGGGATGCAATGCAGCAGTTTCATATCGCGTCGCGACAGTTCTGTCGCCGCCGTCAGCGGGTGTACGCCACCCGCAGCGGCCGGACGCTCATTCCCTGTTGACCCACTCTGCGTGGTGCAGGCTTCGGCCTGGCGCAGTTCAATGGTGGTGCCCGGTGCAATCCGGCGCGGCCACTCCAGCAGCACAGTTGATTGACCGGAACAGGGAGACGACCGTCATGAACGTTTCAATCCGCAGTTTTCTTGCCGAAGAAGATGGCGTTACCGCACTCGAGTACGGCCTGCTGGCCGCGGTGATCGCCGGGGTCCTGGTGGTCGCCGGCCGCGAAGGCCTCAGCGAGATGTTCTCCACGCTGTTCACCAAGCTCAAAGAGCTGGTGGAGAGCACCATCGGCGGCACCGGCGGCGGTTCCACCACCACCTGAATCCTCCACGCCAGGCCTGACGGCCCTGCCCCACCGTTCGCTTGGGCGTGCGGTGACGGGTTCGTTCGGCCTGGCGTCGGAGGCACCGCACCGTCCTGCTCTGGAGGAGCAACCCGGATGTCCTTTCTCGCCCTGCTCGCGCTGTTGTTGAGCCTGCGGATCGCGATCAGCGATCTGTATGCGCGACGCGTGCCCAATGCCTGGCTGCTGGCCGGCGCGTGCGGTGCCGCGCTCGGGCTGCTGGGTGCACAGCTGGCAGGTCAACCGGCGGCTGTCAGTGACCATCTTCTGGGTGCGGGGGCGGGGTTGGTGGCGCTGTTACCGTTCTATCTGGTCGGCTGGATGGGCGCGGGTGACGTCAAGTACTTCGCCGTGCTCGGCCTGCTGCTGGGGCTGCACGCGTTGTTGCCGGCGTGGCTGGGGGCCAGCGCGCTGGCGGGCGTGCATGTGCTGTGCGTGGTGGGGCTGCCGCGTCTGCGCGCCGTGCTGCCGCTTCCGTTACAACACCTGCAGGCACGGGCCGTGCAACAGTGGCAGCAGCACCCTGCCTTGGTGCAGATGCACCACGCGCGCCAGGGACGGGTGGGCATTCCGTTCGCGGCGTACCTGGCCTTCGCCACGCTGGCGTGGGTGCTGTGGCCGCTGCAGGGAGCAAGCGTATGAACCGCAGACGCGCAAGTGGCGCGGCCACGATCGAATTCGCTTTCATGCTGATCTTCGGCCTGCTGCCGCTGCTGATGCTGACCTACACCGGCGTGATGATCATGGCGGTGCAGCAGACCCTGTCGCTGGCCGCCGCCGAAGGTGCGCGCGCTTCATTGCGCTACGCCGCGCCCGACCAGCGACGCGCCGCCGCCTGTGAGGCCGCGCGGCGCTCGATGCAGTGGCTGTTGAGCTACGCCGGGCAGTCGCCCAACTGCGCGGCCGCCAGCGCGGCACCCATCGTGGTGTCGGCCCCCACCCCGTGCAGCGGCCTGCCCAGCGCGCAGTGCATGCAGATTTCCGTGAGCTACGACTACCAGGCCAAGCCGTTCCTGCCCGGTACCGGCCGGGTGTACGGCTGGGTGATGACCCAACCGATCCGCAGCACCGCCGTGGCCCAACTTGACCTGGGATCACCGTGATGACGCATTCCCACTTCCAGGAGTCATCCGCATGCTCAAGCTGACCCGCCTGGCCGCGATTGGACTGATCGCGCTGGCCGTGGTGCTGGCACTGGCCGCCTTTGCGCTGAGCCGGCGTGCACCCGCATCCACTGTCGCTCCCTCCACCGTGGACAACGCGGTGGCACCACAGCGTGTGCCGGTGGTGGAAGCCAGCACCACGCTGCGGGCCGGACAACCGATCCGCGCCGCTGACCTGCGCATGGGCGAGGCGGCAGCGGCACCCGCAGGTGCCTACACCAGCGTGGCCGAGGCCGCCGGCGCGGTGCCGGTGCGCGACCTGCCGGCGGGCAGCACGCTCGACCGCGGGCTGATGGCGCAGGGCTACGCGCTGCGGCTCAACCCGGGTGAACGTGCACTGGCGGTGCCCGTCGATGAGCTCGTCGCTGCAGGCAACCGCATTCTGCCGGGCGACTACGTGGACGTGTTCCTCAACCTGCGTGCACCGCCCGGGATCAACACCGACGGCCAGGCCCAGGCACGCCTGCTGTTGTCGCGTCTGCGCGTGCTCAGCTACGGCGCGACCGACACCGCCCCCGCCGCTGCGGCAACCACGAGCAACGGCGACGCCGCCGACAGCCGCGCCGCCGACATCCAAGGCAGCAGCGCTTCCAGCGGCACCTCCTCGAACAGCACATCGGCACCGGCCAGGAGCGCGGTGCTGGCAGTGCCGGTGGAGGAAGCCAATCGGCTGCTGCTGGGCGCGCAACAGGGCAAGCTGTTCCTGGCACTGCGCAACCCCACCGACGTCGGCCTGCCGGACCAGGACCTGTTCGCCCCGAGCGTGGCGGTGCTGAGCCCGCGCCGGGCACTCAGTCCGGAACAACAGCTGGCGCTGGCCTCCCCCGAGAACGATGCGTTTGCCGGTATCGACGCGGACGCACTGGCCGGTCGTCGCACCGGCCAAGGTGCCGCACCCGCTCCGGTCGCCCGTGCCGCGGCTCCGGTGCGTCGCTCCGCCCCACGACTCAGTCCCGGCGTGGAGATCATCCGCGGCGAACCTTCCTCCCACAGCGGTTCTCGTTGACACCATGCAGAGACCTTTCATGACGCGTCGCCCCGCTGCCATCGCTCCCCTGCTGCCGCCCATTGCCGTGGTGGTGGCGTTGCTGCTGGCGTTCGTACTGTTCCCGCCACCGGCGTGGGCACGCGCCGACGTGGTACTGCAGGTGCGGGAGCAACGGCCGTGGACGCTGCCGGCCAATCTCGAACGCGTCGCCATCGCGGACCCCGGCGTGGCCGACGTGGTGATGCTGAAGAATCGTCAGGCCCTGCTCGTCGGCAAAAACGCCGGCGTCACCACACTGCTGCTGTGGCAGCACAAACAGACCGAACCGCAGCGCCTGCAGGTGGAGGTGCGCAGTGCGGTACACGGCGCGCTGGCCGAGGATGACGATCTGCAGCTGACCGTGCAGGAGCAACAGGGCCTGCTGCAGGGCAGCGCCCCCAGCCTGCTGGCCCACGAACGCAGCCGCAAGGCCGCGCAGGCCACGCTGGGTCGCGAGGGCCAGCTGGCGGACGTCTCTACTGTGGCCAGCAGTGGCGTGGTCCAGGTGGAAGTGAAAGTGGTGGAGTTCAACAAGACCGTGCTGCGTGAGATCGGCATGAACTTCGCCAACCAGAACAACGGCTTCTCGTATGGCGTGGTTCGCCCCGGTGGCCTCGTGCCCGGCATCACGCCGCCGGTCGGCAGTGTCACCACTGACACCGACGCCAATCCGCTGTCATCGGCGTTCGGCCTGGTGTTCAAGTCGCTCACCCACGGCTGGGCCGCCAACATCGACCTGCTGCAGAGCAACGGCATGGCCCGGGTCCTGGCCGAACCGACCCTGGTGGCGTTGTCCGGCCAGAGCGCCAGTTTCCTGGCCGGCGGCGAACTGCCGATTCTGGAGCCGCAGGGCCTGGGCACCACCACGGTGACCTTCAAACCGTTCGGCATCGGCCTCACCGTGACCCCGACCGTGCTCAGCCCGGACCGCATCGCACTGAAGGTGGCTCCGGAAGCCAGCGACCTCAACTACGCCGCCGGCATTGCCTACAACGGCGTGCAGATTCCCTCCATCACCACCCGCCGCGCCGACACCACGGTGGAGCTGGGCGATGGCGAAACCTTCGTGATCGGCGGGCTGGTCAGCAGTTCGGTCAGCTCCAACGTCGACAAGGTCCCGCTGCTCGGCGACCTGCCGATCATCGGATCGTTCTTCCGCAGCCTGAACTACAAGAAAGAGGAGAAGGAACTCGTGATCATCGTGACCCCGCGTCTGGTGCAACCGCTGGCCAAGGGCACCACCGTGCCGCTGCCGGGCGAACGCGAAGCCACGCCCAACCAGCCGGTGTGGGGTGCATGGCTGCTCAGCCCTGCCTCCTCCGACCAGCTGCCTGGTTTTTCCCGCTGACCCCGTGCCAGGACCGTCGCTTCCATGTCCGCCTCCTTGCAGCTTCTGCACCCTGCCCCGGCTCCCATGACCCTGGTGCTGTTCGCGCCGGTACGCGACCTCGCCGGCCTGCTCGGCGAACGCCTGCCGGTGGGCGTCAGCGTGCACTGGGTCGACAGCGCCGGCGGCGCTGCCGCGCTGGACGCTCACCGTCGCCAACCGCACTGCGTGGTGCTGCTGGACTTCCGTCGCGCCGCGGCCTGCAGCTCGACCGAACTCGCTCGCCAACTGCAGCGCAGCCAGCCGGAGCTGGCACTGGTGGCGGTGGGTTCGACCACCAGCGATCAGGTTGACGGCATTGTCGCGGCGGTACGCTGCGGGCTGCGCGACATCCTCGACATGGACACCAGCACCGCCGACATCGACGCGGTGCTGCGTCGCGCGGCCGGCACCAGCGGCACCCGCGCCGCGCCGGTGGAAGCACCGCACAAGGCACGCCTGGTGCTGGTGCTGGGCGTGCGTGCCGGCGTCGGCAGCAGCACCCTGGCGGCGCACCTGGGCGTGCTGGCGCAGCAGCTGAGCCAGCCCGCGGCCGCCGATGGCAGCGATCCAATGGCACCGGCCACCGCCAACAGCACGCTGCTGCTGGACCTGGGTCAACCCGCCGGCGACACCGCGCTGTACCTCAACCTGGACAGCCAGTTCCACTTCGACGATGCCCTGCGTCACGCCGGGCGCATTGATGCCACCCTGGTACGCACCGCGATGACCCGGCACAGCGGCGGCCTGACCCTGCTCGGCCAGCCGGCCGGCAGCGACGGCGGCCTGCTGCCC
Organism: Pseudomonadota bacterium; assembly: GCA_023439425.1. Taxonomy (GTDB): domain Bacteria; phylum Pseudomonadota; class Gammaproteobacteria; order Xanthomonadales; family Xanthomonadaceae; genus Stenotrophomonas. Next base: position 5,764 of record JAEXNZ010000233.1, on the reverse strand, counting down.
GATCCGGCGGTGCTGGTGCAGCGTCTGCGTGGCGTGTTTGAAACCGTGCTGTGCGACCTGGGCGGCGTTCCGGTGCGGCAGATTCCGCGCTCACTGTTCAACAACGCCGACGAAGTCTGGCTGGTGGCCGACCAGGCCATCGGCACCCTGGTCTCGCTCGACCAGGTGCTGAAGCAGTTGGAAGCGCTGGGCCTGCGCGACACCCGCCTGCAGCTGGTGGTCAACCGCCATGAAGAAGACGGCGGGCTGACCCCCGCACAGATTTCCGAGCGCTTCAGCCTGCCGCTGCTGGCCACCCTGCCCGACTGTCACCGCCTGCGCAGCAGCGCCAACCATGGCCATCTGCTGCTGCAGGACGCGCCGCGCGACCCGTACCTGCGCGCACTCACGCCGCTGCTGCTGCACCTGGACCAGGCCGCCGCGCGAGCCCTGCCGCGCAGCTGGCGCGAAAAACTGGCACTTGCCCTGGGGGGCCTGCAATGGATGACAAAGTGACGCCGTTTGCCAGCGAGCGCGGCGACGCCCCGGATGCAGCGGGCACGGCGACGACGCCGTTCGCCCAGTCCGACGAGTACCAGAAGGTGCTGGTGGCCGCGCACGAACACCTGCTCAATGCGATCGAGGACGAGCGCATCGACATCGATGCCTGGGCTCCGGATACCGTGGCGCGCTACGTGCGCACCCAGACCGCGCAGTTCGTGCAGCAGTGGCGTATTCCGGTCAACGAAGCGGAAATGGAAGTGGTGGCCGCCGCCCTGGTAAAGGAACTGACCGGATTCGGGCCACTCGACGACCTGCTGCACGACCCGGCCATCGAAGACATCCTGATCAACGGCTACAAGGACATCCATGTATCGCAGGGCGGCCGCCTGGTGCGCGCACCGCAGCGCTTCAGCGACGACAGCCACCTGCTGCGCATCCTGCGCCGCATTCTGGCCCCACTGGGGCGGCGGCTGGACGAGTCCAATCCGATGGTGGACGCACGCCTGCCCAACGGCGGACGCCTCAACGCGATCATCTCGCCACTGGCGGTCGACGGCCCGATGGTGTCGATCCGCAAATTCCGCAAGGACCCGTTCACGCCCGACGAGCTGCAGCGGATGGGCACCTTCGACACCGCCATGCAGGCCTTGTTGCATGCCATGGTGCTGGGCCGCTGCAACATCCTGGTGTCCGGTGGTACCAGCTCGGGCAAGACCTCGCTGCTGAATGCGCTGGCCAGCTACGTTCCGGCCGAGGAACGGGTGATCACGGTGGAAGACACCGCCGAACTCTCGCTCAACCATCCGCATGTGGTGCGGCTGGAAAGCCGCCTGGGCGGCGCTGACGGACACGGCGCGGTCAGCATCCGCGACCTGGTGCGCAACAGCCTGCGCATGCGCCCGGACCGCATCGTGGTCGGCGAAGTGCGCGGCGCGGAAGTGCTGGAAATGCTGCAGGCGATGAATACCGGCCATGACGGTTCGATGGCCACCATCCACGCCAACTCACCGCGCGACTGCCTGTACCGGATCGAGATGCTGGCCGGATTCGCCGGCTTCCAGGGCAGCGAGGACAGCCTGCGCCGGCAGATCGCCAGCGCCATCGACTTCATCGTGCAGATCTCGCGCCTGGGCAGTGGCCGCCGCGTGCTGGTGTCGATCACGGAAATCACCGGGGTCAGCGACAACCTGATCAGCACCCAGGAAATGTTCCGTCACGAAGTGATGATCGACGCCGACGGCAAAGAACGCGACCGCTGGATCGGCTTGGGCTTCCAACCGCATTCGCACAAGCTGGAGCCGTTCCGTCGGCTGTTGCGCGAAGCGCTGGATGGAGGCTACTGAACATGACCGGGGTGCTGCTGCTGTGCAGTGCGGTGCTGGTGCTGGTGGCGGTCGCCATCGAGCTGTGGTGGGGCGCGGCCCGCCGCGAGCGCCAGCGCGCCTCGCTGCAGCACACCGAACAGCGCCTGGCGGCAGCGACACCGGTGACCCAGCTGGCCGGCATGACCCCACGTGCGCCCAGTGCAACGCCGGCAACACCTGCTCCGGCCGCACTGCCGTGGGATGCCCTTCTGCAGCGCGCCGGGCTGCGCAGCGGCTGGACCTTGCCCCTTGTGTGGGGGGGCAGCGGCCTGCTGCTGGCGTGGCTGGCAGCAGCACGCATCGGTACGGCGTGGATGTGGCCGATCACGCTGGCCCTGTTCGCGCTGGTGCTGGGCGTATGGCTGTCGCGCCGCATCCTCGGCCTGCAGCGCAGGCTGCTGCGCCAGCTGCCTGACTTCCTCGACAACCTCGTGCGTCTGACTGCCTTGGGCAACAGCCTGCAGATGGCGTTCCAGACCGCCAGCCAGCAAGTGCCAGCGCCACTGCGCGGGCTGCTCGACGACACCCTGTCCGGCGCACGCAGCGGCCTCGATCTGGACCGTGCACTCAGCCAGGCCAGCCGCCCCTATCGGCTGGAAGTACTCGACGTGCTGGCCGTGGTACTGGGCGTGAGCATCCGCATCGGCGGCCGTTCCGATCAGATTCTGCAGCGCATGAGCGATTTCATGCGCGACCTCGAACAGGCCCAGCAGGAATTGATGGCGACCACCTCGGAAACCCGCATGTCGGCCTGGGTGCTGGGCCTGCTGCCCCCGCTCTGCGCACTGCTGATGGCGATTGCCAGCCCGGACTTCTTCCAGCCGGTGCTGCACGCCCCACTCGGCCACAAGCTGCTCGGCGCGGCGCTGCTGCTGGAGTTGATTGGCGGTTTCCTGTTGTATCGACTGGCGCGCTCGCTATGAACGCGCATCCGTTGTGGTTCATCGCGCTGTTGCTGATGGCGGCCGGGCTGGGCCTGCTGGGTGTGGTCGCACTGCTGCGTGGTGCCCAGCAGAAGCGAAATGCGGCAGCCTTGCAGAGCGCCCTGCGCCCGCGCGAGCCCGGCGCGGATGCCACCGCGACGGCAGGCACAGGCACCACCCCGACGCCCACTGCCACCGCCGACAGCGGCCCGCGCGGGCTGGGCTGGCTGGCCGCACTGGGCGAGCGCTTCCACGGCGGCCGTCTGCAAGCGGCGCTGCTGGCTCCGGAGGACCGGCTGCTGCTCGACCAGGCCGGCTGGAACACCCGCAGCGGCACCGCCATCTTCCTGGCCCTGCGGTTGCTGCTGGCGGTGCTGTGCCTGCTGCTGGCACTGGCCCTGTTCGAAAGCAGCGGCGTGCAACGTGTCGTGGTGATGCTGGCGGCGCTGGCGTTCGGCATCCTTTTGCCCAAGTTCGCACTGCGCGCCTGGGCCGGACGCCTGCGCCAACGCGTCAATGCCGAACTGCCGCTGTTGATCGACCTGCTGCGCCTGCTGCAGGGCGTGGGCTTCAGCATGGACCAGAGCCTGCAGACCCTGGGCGACAAACTGCGCGGGGCGATTCCAGTGCTGGGGCGGGAGATCCACCAGGCCAACATTGCCTACATGCACGGGCGTACCCGCGCGCAGTCGCTGCGCCGGCTGGGCGAATCGTTCGACGACGAGGACCTGCGCAGCCTGGTGCAGCTGATGCTGCAGGTGCATGAGCACGGCGGTGCGGTGCAGGAACCGCTCAAGCAGTTCAGCCTGCGCCTGCGCGAACACCGCCGCGCCACGTTGAAAGAGAAGGTCGGCAAGCTCTCGGTGAAGATGACCGTGGTGATGATGCTGACCCTGTTGCCGGCGTTGATGCTGGTGCTGTCCGGCCCGGCGATCATCGCCCTGGCCGACGCCATGACCAGACTGGGGTCCTGACATGCGGATGCACATTCTCCCGTTCCTGATGCTGCTGGGCGCGACGGCGTTGACCGGCTGCAACACCACCTCCGTCGCACAGTACAAGCAGGATCCAGTCAGTCTGGCCGCACCGGAGCGCCCACCGCAGGACGACAAACAGCTGTATCTGGAACTGATCACCCAGATGCAGCGGCAGAGTGCGTGGTACGCCTCGCTGGCGCATGTGGACGCGTACCGCCAGCGTTATGGTGACAGCCCCGCGCTGCGCCTGCTGCAGGCCGACGCGCTACGCGAAACCGGTCAGCTGCCCGGCGCGCAGACCTTGTACACCAGCCTCACCAATGGCCCGCAGTCCGCGGCCGCATGGCATGGACTGGGACTGATCGCCGTGCGCAACGGCGATGACACCCAGGCCGAGCAGGCGCTCGCCCGGGCAGTGCAGCTGCAACCGCTGAATACCGATTACCTGGGCGACCTCGGCTTTGCACGCCTGCGCGCCGGCCAGCTGGACCAGGCACGCGAACCGCTGGCCAAAGCCGCCGAGCTCGCCCCCGGCAACGTCAAGGCGAATGCCAACCTGGCGGTGTACGCACTGCTGCGCAATGACACCGCTACCGCGGAACGAATCTTCAGCAGCGCTGCCCTGCCGGACGCTGCCCGCCAGGAGGTGCGCCGGCTGGCCCAGCAGCTGCGTCAGCCCGCCGCGCGCGCCGTGGAGCCCACCACCGCACCCACAGCGGCGACGCCCCCGCTTCGCCGCGGCACCGCCAGCAAGACGGACGCGGCGGGACCGCCAGCGCCGCGCAACGAGCCGCGCCTGGCCCCTTCGATGCTGGAACGCTTCGGTGGCACCCCGACTTCCCAGGAGAGCACCCCATGAGTGATGCCATCCGCACCCTCGCCCACCTGCACGCCGCCCTGCTGCTGGCGCTGCTGGGCACCGCGCCAGCCACCGCCCAGCAGCGCCCGCTGACCGGGCAGATGCTGGGCGAGCAACCGCTTCCCCCTCCACCTGTGCCGCCCGTGCCCCCTGCACCGGTGGTGGCACCGGTTGCGGTAGCGCCCGCCCCGGTGGCCTTGGCGCTGCCACCCCGTCCGCAGCTGGGCGATACCACCCGCGCGCTGCTGCAGCTGCAGGCCAGCGGCGAACGCGCGGGCAAGCCGCACACCGTGCTCGGCGACCAGGCCAGCCGCAGCTACGCGCGCTACCTCAACAGCTTCGATCACCCCATTCCCGAATACCTGGAGTACAGCGTGCGCAAGGATGTCGCCAGCGAGGGCGGGGAATAGTCCATGAGCGGCCTGCGCCAGCTGCCCTTCTCCCGACGCCGCGTCCAGCGTGGCGGCATGTCGGTCACCATGATGCTGGTCATGCTCGGCCTGGTCGGCATGCTGGGACTGATCGAGATCGGTTACCTCTACTGGGCCAAGCGCGATGTGCAGAAGACCGCCGATCTGGCCGCGCTGGCCGGCGCGCAGCGGTTGGACCTGTGCAGCACCGACCGTGCCGACAACGCGGCCGCACGTGCCAATGCCGTGAATGCCAACCGTTTCCCCGGCACGCTCCGGGTGCAGTGCGGTGACTGGAATCCCGCCCATACCACCGAGGACAACTTCGCCGCGGTTTCCCCTGCTGCTCCGCCCAACGCGGTGAAGGTGGTTGCCGAACGCTCGGTGTTGCCCTTCCTTGGTCAGAACCAGAACCTGCCTACCGTGCGTGCGCAGGCCGTGGCCACCCGCGCGCCACCGTTTGCGGTGCTCAGCGTCGGCTCGCAGCTGCTGCGGGTGAACGGCAACACGCCGCTGGGCAGCGTGCTCAAGCTGGTGGGCGTGGACCTGGACCAGACCACCCTGCTCGGCTATGACGGGCTGGCCCAGGTCAAGGTCACCCCAAAGGGTCTGCTCGAGGCGCTGGAGATTCCTGTCAAGGCAGACATCAGCATCGGCGAGTTCAACGCGCTGCTGGCCGCAAACAGGGTGTCACTGGGCAGGCTGGTGGAGGCCACGGCTACGGTGCTGTCCCAGAGCGGTGTCGCCC
>JAEXNZ010000553.1 GCA_023439425.1 Pseudomonadota bacterium | reverse complement strand
GGTGGAAGCCGACCGCCTGCAGGCAGGCGACCGCGTGGTCTTCACCAGCGGCGAGCACATGGAAACCCACGGTGCGACCAACACCCTTCGCCTGCTGGAAGTGGGCGAAGACGGCCGCGCCAGCGGCTTGGGCGACCTGTAACGGTTCGATTGCGATCATGAGGTTGCCGGCCAGCGGCCGGCACTACCCGCCGCATGCAACCCGGATGTAGAGCCGGGCTTGCCCGGCTGACGTAACCGTAATGCCGGGCCATGCCCGGCTGAAAGCGTTTCCAGACTCCGTGGACAGCCAGTTCAGGGAAGGGCGGGTCTATAATTGCGGTTTTCCCGCACCCGCCACAGGAAATACATGAGCATCGAACAGCTGGCTGAAACCGCCCAGGCCATGGTCGCCCCCGGCAAGGGCATCATCGCCATCGACGAATCCACCGGTACCATCGCCAAGCGCTTTGCCAGCGTGGGCATCGAGAACACCGAAGAGAACCGTCGCGCCTACCGCGAGCTGCTGCTGACCACGCCGAAGCTCAACGAGCACATTTCCGGCGCGATCCTGTACGACGAAACCATCCGCCAGTCGACCAAGGACGGCGTGCCGTTCGCCAAGTACATGGCCGATCACGGCATGATTCCGGGCATCAAGGTCGACAAGGGTGCCCACCCGCTGGCCGGTTGCCCGGGCGAGCTGGTCACCGAAGGCCTGGATGGTCTGCGTGAGCGCCTGCAGGAGTACTACAAGCTGGGTGCGCGTTTTGCCAAGTGGCGCGCGGTGATCAACATCGGTGAAAGCATTCCGTCGGGCACCTGCATCGAGTCCAACGCGCACGCGCTGGCCCGCTATGCAGCGCTGTGCCAGGAATGCGGCCTGGTGCCGATGGTCGAGCCGGAAGTGATCATGGACGGCGATCACGACATCGAAACCTGCTACGAAGTGACCGAAGCGACCCTGCGTTCGCTGTTCGACGCGCTGTACCAGCAGAACGTGCTGCTGGAAGGCACCATCCTGAAGGCCTGGATGGTCATCTCGGGCAAGGGCTGCGAAGAGCAGGCCGACGTCGAAGAAGTGGCGGAGTCCACCGTGATGTGCCTGAAGAGCACCGTGCCGGCGATCCTGCCGGGCGTGGTGTTCCTGTCGGGCGGCCAGGGCGACGAGCAGTCGACCGCGCACCTGAACGCAATGAACCAGATGGGCAACCTGCCGTGGCCGCTGAGCTTCTCCTACGGCCGTGCCATGCAGCAGGCTGCACTGAAGCTGTGGGCCAAGGACATGAAGGCCAACTACGCCGCCGCACAGAAGACCGTGTTCGAGCGCGCCAAGGAAAACGGCCAGGCCGCGCTGGGCAAGTGGAACGGCTGATCCCCGCCTGACCCGCTGCAGTAACAAAGAATCCGGTGCCGGCCCGTCCAGCACCGGATTTTTTTGTGCCCAGTGCCTGCAATCACCGTCCTGCAATTGCACGATTCCCCGCCCCGACAGGCAATCGGGAGCCCATGTAGAGCCGGGCTTGCCCGGCTGCCGTTCGCGGAATACCCGCATCGCGCGGCCACATCTGTCACGATCCGAAACTCAATCTCCGAATGGACTCCCCGCAATGCGCGCCTGGCTACTCATTGCGTTCCTGCTTCCCTCTTCGGCACTGGCCTCAAAAGACCGCGCCGTAGACATCCTCCACTACGACGTCGCACTGGTCCCCGACATCGCAGGCAAGCGCGTATCCGGACGGATGTCGATAACCCTGAAGTCCACGCACAAAGACGTCACCGCGGTGGTCCTCGACAGCGGCAAACTGAAGGTCACTTCGGTCACCCACAACAACCGCGCCTTGGCCTTCGAACAACATGATGGTCGCCTGCACATCACCCTGGACCAACCCGCGCCCACGGATGCACCGACCGCGCTGCACCTCCACTACGAAGGCGCACCACCGTTCGGTCTGGAATTCGCCCCGGAACGCGACGAGGTCTACACCGTCTTCTCCACCAGCCAGTGGATGCCATCGGTGGATGCCCCGGACGAACGGGCAACCCTCGCGCTGTCATTGACCCTGCCGCCAGAACTGAAGGCCGCAGCCACTGGCCGCGCGCTGCCATCGCGCACACTGCCGGACGGGCGGGTAGAGCACCGCTGGATGCTGGCGTCGCCGATGCCTGCTTACGTGTATGGCTTCGGAGCGGGCCGCTACCAGCAGGCCACGCTGAAGTACGGCAAAAGCGCGCTGCACCTGCTGTCGGTCGACCGCTCACCGGAACAGCTTGAAACGATCTTCGCCCGCACCGGCGACATGCTCGATTTCTTCGCCGACAAGGCCGGGTTGCCCTATCAGGGCGACTACAGCCAGGTACTGGTGGCACGCACCATCGGCCAGGAAATGGCGGGACTGTCGGTGATGTCCGAAGCGTATGGTGCCGAGGTGCGGCTGATCCGGATCAGATCGCGTTGATCGCGCACGAAGCCGCGCACCAGTGGTGGGGCAACCGGGTGACCTGCGCGGGTTGGGAGCACTTCTGGCTCAACGAGGGAATGGCCAACTTCATGACTGCGGCGTACCTGCAGCATGCGCAGGGCGAGGCGGCGTACCAGGCGAAGATCAAGGCGTGGCGCGAGCGGCTGGAATTGCTGCGCGCGAAAGTCGCGGATCGCCCGCTGGTATACCCGGACTGGAAGGCACCGACCGCGGATGATCGAGCGGTGGTGTACCAGAAAGGGGCGTATGTGCTGCATCTGCTGCGCGTGGAACTGGGGGAGGACGCGTTCTGGCGTGGGATTCGCGCCTACACGCAGGCGAATGATGGGCGCTCGGTGGTGACCGCTGATTTCCAGCGTGCGATGGAGCAGGCCGCCGGGCGATCGCTGCAGCCGTTCTTCAGTGCGTGGATGTATCCGTGAATGGATACGGCGGGGAATGGTTACACCCGTAGAGCCACGCCCTGCGTGGCTGCTTTTCGTCCGGCACCGCGAAGCCACGCATGGCGTGGCTCTACAGCCACCCCATAGGGTCGCCCCGGTTACGGCGCGGTGGCTGGCATCGCCATGCCCATCCCCGTCAGCGGTAACGGCCCGGCCACTTCAACGGGCTGCCCCAGCGCGGCCAAAGCCGACTGATACGCCTTGAATGTGGCGGTGTTGTAGGCCACCAGGATGATCCGCTGCGGTTCGCGGTGCGAGCGCTGCCACGCCAGCGTCTCGGTGGCGGCGATGTGCGCGGCCTGGTGCAGTGGATAGCCGAACACGCCGCAACTGATGGCGGGGAAGGCAATGGAATGCAGGCCCAGGCTTTCGGCCAGCTGCAGTGACTTCCAGTAGCAGTTTGCCAGCAGTTCCGGCTCGGCGCGGGTACCGTCGTTCCAGACCGGGCCGACCGTGTGCAACACGTGCCGCGCCGGCAGGTTGTAGGCCGCCGTGGCACGCACTTCGCCGGTGGGGCAGCGTACGCCCGGTCGAAGTTCCGGCAGCGCTGTGCATTCGGCCAGCAGCTGTCGGCCCGCGGCCCGATGGATCGCGCCATCCACACCGCCCCCGCCAAGCAGGGATTCGTTGGCCGCATTGACGATCGCATCCACCTCCAGGGTCGTGATGTCGCCCTGCCACACTTCGATCTTCATGCGTGCCGCTCCTTTGATGCCGGGCCGTACTGGGGGAGATTGCTGCCTGGCTTCACGGTAACCGGCGGCAGGTAGAGACTGCGTCATTGCCGTCTCAGGCCGTGCGACCCGGGCCCGGAAAGGAGAACGCCCACCGTGAAGGTGGGCGTGGGGGTAGAGCGGGGGGTGGCC
>JAEXNZ010000164.1 GCA_023439425.1 Pseudomonadota bacterium | reverse complement strand
GCGCACTGCTTCGGTGGGGTGCGCGGTGAACACCGGTTCGATGTCGATGCGTGGCAGCCACTGCGCCAGTTCGTCGAGAGTGACACCTTGGGCTTTCAGGTGCTGCAGCGCGTCCTGCAGGCTGTCGGGCTGCGGTGCGGCGGTGCCGGCGCGCTGGTAATCACGGCGGCGGCGGATGCGGTGCACGCGCTCGGCGATGTTGACCACCTGGAAGTAGGTGCTGAAGGCGCGCACGGTGGCCTCTGCTTCGGCCGGAGCCAGATCATGCAGTGCCGCGCTGAGGTCGCTCAGCGGCGCACCACTCTCACGCCGGGCAATGGCGCGGGTGCGGATCTGTTCGATGTGCTCGAAGAAGTCTTCGGATACCTGCTCGACCAGCAGGTCGCCGACCAGCGCGCCGAGTCGGCGCACGTCGTCACGCAGGGGAATGTCCGGGGTGGCAAACACGATGCTGCTGCGGTATTCGTTCATCTGCGACGCATGGGCCTGAAGGAACGGAATCCGGTCAAGCGTAACGCAGATTGTGGGCCGCATATCGGCATGCAAAAGGTTTCATTTGCATGTGTTCCATGCCGGTCACCCCGTACGGGGTGACCGACGCATGGATCATTTCTTCTTGATCGGCTGGCCGGGGCCGATGGTGCTTTCCAGCCAGCGTTCGCTTTCAGCCAGCATGGTCATGATCGACTCGCGGGCGCGGTAATGGTGCGATTCATTCGGCAGCATCACCAGGCGCGACGTGCCGCCGAGGCCTTTCACCGCCGAGAACATGCGCTCGCTCTGCATCGGGAAGGTGCCGGAGTTGTTGTCGTCCAGACCGTGAATGAAGAGGATCGGGTCCTTGATATCGCCGGCGTAGTTGAACGGCGACATCTTCTGGTACACGTCCTGCGCCTGCCAGTAACTGCGCTCCTCGGCCTGGAAGCCAAATGGGGTCAGCGAGCGGTTGTAGGCACCGCTGCGCGCGATGCCGGCCTTGAACAGGCGCGTGTGTGCCAGCAGGTTGGCGGTCATGAATGCACCGTAGGAATGCCCGCCGATGGCGATGTGCTCACGGTCGGTCACGCCCCGCCGCACCACCTCGTCCACGGCCGCTTCGGCGTTGGCGATCAGCTGCGGCAGATAGGTGTCATTGGGCTCCTTGTCGCCTTCACCGATGATCGGCATCGACGGGCTGACCAGCACCGCATAGCCGGTGGCCAGGAACGCCTGCGGACCCCAGTAGCCGACCGCGTTGAAGCGGTACGGCGAGTCGGTGACCTGGCTGGCCGCAGCAGCGGTTTTGAACTCACCCGGATAAGCCCACATCAGCAGCGGCAGCGGGCCGTCCTTCTTCGCGTTGTAGCCCGGCGGCAGCATCAGCGTGGCGGTGAGGTCCACCCCGTCGTTGCGCTTGTAGCGGATCTGCTCTTTGCTCACCCCACGCAGCTGCGGCAGCGGGTGGGTGAAGGCGGTCAACGCGCGCGGTGCGGCCGCAGCGTCCGTCAGAGACTGCACGTAGTAGTTGGCCGGCTCATCCGGCGACTCGCGGGTCAGCAGCAGCGAGGTGCCTTCCTGGTCCAGCAGCGCCTGCGGTGCCGCATAGCTCGGAGCCTGAGAGTGGAACAGGCGGGTGGTCTGGCGGCTGTCCAGGTCGAAGCGGTCCACGAACGGACGGTCGCCTTCCGGCGAGGCTCCCTGGCCGTACAGGAAGATGCTGCGGCCGTCGGCGCTGGTCTGCAGGCGGCTGCGGCCGTTGACATCGCGGACCATGCCCGGACGACCGGGGTCGTTGTAGCGGTCCTGCGAGGAACGCTCCACCAGCAGCTGCGGCTCGGTCTCCGGGTGATCCGGGGCGATGCGCCACTGCTTCACCGTGCGGCTCTTCCACCACGATTCGTTGAGCAGGGCGAGGTCGCCGCGCCCCCACTGGATGCCGGCGTAGCGGCTGCCCAGCTGGGCCAGGGTCTGCGGCGGGCGGTCGAACGGCGCGGCCTGGGTCAGCACCGCATCGCGTACCTGGGTTTCACGGGCGGGGTCGCCGCCGTCCTGGGCTTCCGCCCAGACCAGCGTGGCCGGCACGTCGGCGCGCCAGCTGACCCGGCGTACGCCGGTGGGTACGGCATCGTTGCCGGTGGGCAACCCTTCCACCAGCGGCAGCTCGGCCAGGGTGTGCTGCAGCGAGCCGTCGGCGGCAGACAGCACTTCGATGCGGCGCGGGAAATCGTCGGCCGGCACCTGGTAGGAATACGGACGCAGCACGCGCTCTGCCAGCAGGTAGCTGCCGTCCGGCGACACGTCCAGGTCCAGGTAGATGCCAACGCTGGACAGCGCGGTGGTGGTGCCATTGAGTGCCACGCGCACCGGCTGCGCGCTGGCGTAGTAGTCGAACTGGCGCGCGTCGGCTTCGTTCTTCAGCAGGTCCTGATAGGTGCGCAGCGAGCGCACGCCGGCCGCGGGCTCGGTCTGCTGGATGGCCGGCCCGGTCGGAATACCATCCGCGGCCGGTGCACTGCCCTGCCCGCCCGGCTGCACGGTAGCGAGCAGGCCGCGGCTGTCCGGCAGCCACTGGTAGCCATCGCCGAACACGGTGTTGAGATTTCCGACCAGCTTGCGTGCACTGTTGCTGGCGATATCCACCAGCCACAGCTCATTGGTGCCGGTGGCCGGCTGCACCTGGTTGAAGGCCAGGTACTTCTGGTCGGGCGACCACGCCGTCGAGGCAATCGACAGCGGCTGCGGCAGGCCGCTGATCTGGCGTTCCTTGCCGTCGGCGATGTTCATCAACCACAGCTTGTTGCCGAAACTGAAACGACTGGCCGAATGCGTGGCCGGATGGATGCGCACGCCGGCCAGCTTCAGCTCGGGCTGGGCCACGTCGCCAATTGCGGCCAGCGACGGGGTCTGCAGCAGTGCGGCCAGGTCGCGACGCGGGGACAGGCTCAGGGTCGGTGCACGCGGCGCATCGACTACCGCCTGCAGGCGTGCCGAGGGCAGCTGGTAGCCCGCCAGCGGCGCGCTGGCGGCGGTCTGCGGGGCGCTCGCCTTGCCCGCGCCGGCGGCCAGCCCCAGCGGTGCCACCGCCAGCAGCGCCGCGCCCATGATCAGGCGGTTCCAGCGCGCTCTGCGCCCACGTTCACTGCGTGCCATCGTGCATTCCTGTTGTAGGTGAACTCTGGACCTTAACAGGGGGTGGCGGCCCGGCCCCCTGCCGTTGGTTGGGGAACGCGGTGTTTCATGCCATTGCAGCGTGGCGGGATATAATGGGCACCTCCTTCACCGAGGGGCGCTGCGACCGGACCGGCTTTAGCCTGGACGGCCAGGCTCGGTGGCCTGGATGGTTCCAACGGCGCCCGGCGAAGACGTACCCACGTCAATTACCGGAGCTTTACATGAACGCTGTTGCCAAGACCTTCTCCACCGAAGGTGATTACAAGATTGCCGACATCTCCCTGGCCGACTGGGGCCGCAAGGAGCTGGACATCGCCGAGCACGAAATGCCGGGCCTGATGTCGATCCGCCGCAAGCACGCCGCCAGCCTGCCGCTGAAGGGCGTGCGCGTGACCGGCTCGCTGCACATGACCATCCAGACCGCCGTCCTGATTGAAACCCTGAAGGACATCGGTGCCGACGTGCGCTGGGCCTCGTGCAACATCTTCTCGACCCAGGACCATGCCGCTGCGGCCATCGCTGCCACCGGCACGCCGGTGTTCGCGTGGAAGGGCGAAACCCTGGAAGAGTACTGGGACTGCACCCTGGACGCGCTGACCTTCACCCTGGCCGACGGCACCCTGACCGGTCCGGAGCTGGTGGTGGACGACGGCGGCGACGTCACCCTGCTGATCCACAAGGGCTATGAGCTGGAAAACGGCAGCGACTGGGTCAACACCCCGGCGGGTTCGCACGAAGAACAGGTGATCAAGAACCTGCTCAAGCGCGTGGCAGTTGAACGCCCGGGTTACTGGGGTCGCGTGGTCAAGGACTGGAAGGGCGTTTCCGAGGAAACCACCACCGGCGTGCACCGCCTGTACCAGCTGGCCCAGGCCGGCACCCTGCTGATTCCGGCGATCAACGTCAACGACTCGGTCACCAAGAGCAAGTTCGACAACCTGTACGGCTGCCGCGAGTCGCTGGCCGACGGCCTGAAGCGTGCCATGGACGTGATGCTGGCCGGCAAGCTGGCCGTGGTCTGCGGCTACGGCGACGTGGGCAAGGGCTGCGCTGCGTCGCTGCGTGCCTACGGCGCGCGCGTGGTGGTCACCGAAATCGATCCGATCTGCGCACTGCAGGCGGCGATGGAAGGCTTTGAAGTCAACACCATCGAATCGACCCTGGGCCGTGCCGACCTGTACGTCACCACCACCGGCAACAAGGACATCATCCGCATCGAGCACCTGAGCGCGATGAAGGACCAGGCCATCGTCTGCAACATC
>JAEXNZ010000012.1 GCA_023439425.1 Pseudomonadota bacterium | reverse complement strand
GGCGAAGACGGCGAATCGCTGGCACAACGTCTGAAGAGTGAAGTGCTGTCCGGCGCGACCCAGCTGGGCGTGGACCCGGCGCAGGCGCGGCTGGACCCGCAGGACGAAGACGCGATCGACCTGGTCGGCATGCTGTTCGACGTGATGCTGGACGAACGCGACCTGGAAGGCCGCTCGCGCGAATTGATTGGCCGGCTGGTCGTGCCGTTCGTGAAGGTGGCGATGCTCGACCGCCGCATGTTCGTGCAGAAGACCCACCCGGCGCGCAAGCTGCTGAATTCGCTGGCCGAGGCCTGCGAGGGCAACACCGGCGAAAGCCAGGCCGAGCGCGTGCTGATGGGCAAGGTCGAAGAGATCATCGAGCGGCTGGTGGCCGAGTTCAATGAGAACCTGGCGATCTTCCTCACCCTGGAAGAAGAATTCCGCGACTTCCTGACCCAGCACCGCCGCCGCATTGAAATTGCCGAGCGCCGCGCGGCGGAAACCCAGCGCGGGCAGGAAAAGCTGGAAGTGGCGCGCACGCGCGCAGCCAGCGAACTGGAGTGGCGGGTGGAAGACCAGCACCTGCCGCAGGCGATCGACGAGTTCCTGCGCCAGCCCTGGCAGCATCACCTGACCCTGGCGGTGCTGCGTGAGGGCGACGATGGCGCGGCGGTGAGCGAGGCGCTGGCCCTGGCCGATGGCCTGCTGGAGGAAGTGGCCGAAGCGCGCCGCCAGATCGTCGGCAAGCCGTGGCTGCAGGCCTGGCAGCCGGTGCTGCGCAAGGTATTCGCCAGCGTCGGCGTGCATGCCGATGCGGCAACGACGGCGATCGATGCACTGCACGACACGCTGCAGGCGATTGCCGAATCGCGTCCGGAACTGGAACGCGCGTTGCCGGAACTGCCGCAGGTGGTCCTGCCGGCACCGCCGGCGGCGGATGCGGGCGGGGTGGAACTGGAAGGCAAGGTCGATGTGACCGACTTCGACAACGCCGACGCAGATCGTTTCCGTGGCATGGAGATCGGCAGCTGGCTGGACTTTGTCGACAAGGACGGCAAGGTGCAGGCCGGCAAGCTGTCGTGGGTAAGCCCGATTTCGTCGCGCCTGCTGTTCGTGAACCGCCGCGGCGTGCGCTTCTGCGTGGCCTCGCCGGAAGAACTGGCGGTCATGGTCCGCCTCGGCCGCCTGCGCCCGCACGTCGACGACGGTGCCTTCGACAGCGCCATGCAGGGCGTCATCGACCGCCTCGACACCAAGGGTGCCACCGTCCACTGAGTCTCGCCCTCGCTGCGGTCGCGATGGCACACGCTCCGCGCCCGCGCGGCCTGCGCGATGGCACACGCCCCGCGCCCGCGCGGCCTGCGCGATGGCACACGCCCCGTAGAGCCGGGCTTGCCCGGCTGCTGTTGGCCTTTGGCGAACAGCCGGTGATCACCTGTTCCGAGGTTTGGCAGCTCGGGATGGGCGTTCCGGGGGACGGCGCAAGTACGTCCATGTAGCCTCGATCGCCGCTTGCACGTGTGCGCAATCCTGCGCACACGGCAAGACCGGGGTTGGGCGTCCTGCCCAACCCGTCGGGCGCATGCGCCCGACCCATGCGGCTCACGCCCCCCCAGCCCACCCCGACCCGCCATCGACAGTGGGGCGGTAGCCAGGGGAAATCAAAAGCACGTTGCCACAGACCCCGCGGACACGCATGGCGTGTCCCTACGCCGCTTCCCAGCAGGTTACGATCAGTCGAACGAACCACTACTCATGGGACACGCATGGCTGTCGAGGTGCTGGGGGTGAAGGAACGTGCGCCGGGCGAACGCCGGGTGGCACTGACGCCGGAAACGGCGCGCAAGCTGGCCGCGCTCGGGGCCACGGTCTGGGTTGAACCGGGTGCCGGCCTCGGCGCGGGCTTCACCGACCAGGCCTATCTGGATGCCGGCGCGCAACTGGCCGATGACACCCGTGCCAGCCAGGCCGACATCGTGCTGTGCGTGCAGGCTCCGGAGACCGCGTGGTTGAACCAGCTCAAGCTGGGCAGCACCCTGGTCGGCATGCTGCAGCCGCAGGCCGACAGCCTGCGCGCGGCCACCATGCAGTCGCGCGGACTACAGGTATTTCCACTGGAGCGCCTGCCGCGCACCACCCGCGCGCAGTCGATGGACGTGCTCAGTTCGCAGGCGGGCATGGCCGGCTACAAGGCCACGTTGATCGCGGCGCAGCGCGCGCCGCGCTTCTTCCCCATGCTGACCACTGCTGCCGGCACCATCCGGCCCTCGCGCGTGCTGGTGGTCGGGGCCGGTGCGGCCGGTCTGCAGGCGGTGGCGACGGCGCGCCGGCTCGGGGCGCAGGTGGAAGGCTTTGATGTGCGCCCGGAAACCCGCGAGCAGATCGAATCACTCGGCGGCAAGTTCCTCGATCTGGGCGTCAGTGCAGCGGGTGAGGGCGGTTATGCGCGCGCGTTGACCGAGGAGGAACGTGCCGAACAGCAACGCCGTCTCGGCGAGCACCTGCGTCTGGTGGATGTGGTGATCTGCACCGCCGCTGTGCCGGGGCGGCCGGCACCGAAGATCATCACGCAGGCGATGGTGGAGGGCATGCGGCCGGGCAGCGTGGTGGTGGATCTGGCGGCGGAGACCGGTGGCAACTGCGAAGCGACGCGGCCGGGTGAGACCGTGGACGTCGGTGGGGTGATCGTGGATGGACCCTTGAACCTGGCCAGCCAGGGCGCGGTGCATGCCAGCGAGATGTATGCGCGCAATCTGTACAACTTTGTCGCGCTGTTCGTGAAGGATGGCGCGATTGCGTTCGATTGGGAGGATGAGCTGCTGGCGAAGACGCGCTGGGTGGCGGGTTAACGCGGCGGCGGCGCGTCCTTAACGGCATTGGCCTTCAACCACTCCTGACGCTGCTCCGGCGTCATCTTCCCCCAGCGCTCGCGCAATGCGTCGCGCTGCTCCGGGGTCATGCTGCGCATCTGCGCGAACAGCACCCGCGCCTGTTCGCGCTGGGCCGGGGTCATGTTCTCGAAGCGGTGGCGACCGCGCCGGGCCAGCTCGCGCTGCTCCGGGGTCATGCTCTGCCAGCGCTGGCCGTGCTGCAGCATGCGCTCGCGCTGCGGCGGCTGGGCGTCGTTCCAGCGGTCGCGTACCGGGGCGATCAGCGCTTCGCGCTGCTGCGGGGTGAGCTTGTCCCATTCCGGCAGCGGGGCGCTCTGCGCCGCGCAGGTCGCACTGAAGGCCAACAGCACCATGGCAAGGGTTGTCTGCAGTTTCATGTTCACTCCATCGCCAGGTCGGTGGCACCCAGCCACACGTACATGTCCGGATTTTCATCCAGCATCCCGCCACTGTCATCCACCGCACTGGCCATGACCGGTGCCGGCGGCGCGCCCGGAGGATGTGCGGTAAAGCTGTAGCCCAGGCCCAGCGCCACCACCGCCGGGCAGGCGGTCGCCAGCCACCAGCCATGCGCGCGGCGGTGGCGGGCCGGCGCATGCCGGGCGGCACGCAACCGGGGCAGGGTGGCCGGTGACAGCTGCTGCAGCGACTGCGCGTGCAGCTGCTGCAGGCGGGCGTCATCGGGGAGGGGCGGGTGCGGACGGCTCACAGTTCGATCTCCAAGTGGTCCTGCAGCGCCTGGCGGGCGCGCGAAAGATGGGTTTTGACCGCGCCTTCGCTGCAGCCCATGGCGGCGGCGGTGGTGGCCCCGTCCAACTGCTGCAGCACGCGCAAGGTGAAGGCTTCACGCTGGCGCGCCGGCAGCGCGCGCAGGGCCTGCACCAGCTGCGCGTACTGCTCGCGCTGCTCGTGCGCCTGGGCGGGTCCGGGCCCGTGATCGGCCCAGTCGATGTGGTGGTCGGCGGCGGCGTCATCGCTGCTGCGCCAGAAGCGCAGGCGGAAGCTGCGACGGCGCTGCAGGTCGACCACGCGGCGGCGCAGGATGCTCCAGAACAGCGGTGACCATTCTGCGGCCGGCTTTTCACGGTAGGCCAGCATCCGCAGCATGCTGTCCTGTACCGCATCCAGGGCGTCGTCGCGCTGGCGCAGGCCGGCTTCGGCAAAGCGGAATGCGCGTGGGCCTATTCCGGCCAGGAACGCATCCAGCGACACCGGCAGGACGGCGTCGGTCTCGGACATCTCAGGCGGCAGGGACGAACTCACCAGCACAGGGTAGCGCTCGCGTGGGGGACACCGTGAAAACGCACCAGTGGGCCGTTGGTTGACCGGTGCGCCGATCCGTTAAGCCCATGGTTATGATGAGGGGGCGGAACAAACGACTGGGAGAGACACGGCAATGAGCGACGGGTTCGTGGCGTTGTACATCTTCATGCTGGCCGCCATTGCCGGCCATGTAATCATTTCGCGGGTGCCGGTGATCCTGCACACCCCGCTGATGTCCGGTTCCAACTTCATCCACGGCATCGTGCTGATCGGTGCGATGGTGGTGCTGGGCCACGCGCAGACCCCGCTGGAGAAGATCATCGGCTTCATCGCGGTGGTGCTGGGCGCGGGCAACGCCGCCGGCGGCTACGTGGTGACCGAACGCATGCTGGACATGTT
>JAEXNZ010000536.1 GCA_023439425.1 Pseudomonadota bacterium | reverse complement strand
ATCGAGGCCGGCGCGGATGACGAAGTGATTGGCGTGACCGTGGTGGAAACCCAGCTCGGTGAGCCGGATGCACAGGGTCGTCGCAACGCGGTGGCCATTGAGGGCAGCGAGTCGCTGCTGGAGGCCGACGTGGTGATCATCGCGTTCGGCTTCTCGCCGAGCGCCCCGGCCTGGCTGACCGCGCAGGGCGTGGAGGCCGGGAACAACGGCCGCATCGTGGCCGGCGGGGCGGGTCGTCTGCCGTATCAGACCGCGCACCCAAAGCTGTTTGCCGGTGGCGATGCGGTACGCGGGGCGGACCTGGTGGTGACCGCGGTGGCCGAAGGGCGGGATGCGGCTGCGAGCATCGTGCAGCTGGTCTGCGCGTGATCGCCTGCGATCAAGCCGCGCTGGACAACAGCGGCCCCACCCGCACCCCGGCGCGTTCAATCTCCAACGCCAGCAGCAGCTCAATCTCATCCAGCTGATCACGAATGCGGCCATTGCTGGCGTCATCGCCATGGTCGTGACCGATATGCGCGTCCAGCATGCGCGCCAGCCCGGCCAGCAGCACGTCGGCGTCGCCGGTGCTGGCGTGGCGCAGCAAGCGGCCCAGGGCGCGGATGCGGGCGCTGCGGTCGGCGGCGAGGGCCTTTACGGACGGCTCGATGGGGGAAAGGGCGACGGTCATGGCAGGGGCTTCCTGATTGACGGTTGGGAGGGCGTCAATGTCGGTTGTGGCCCGTTTTTGGGCTATGCAACTTTTACGAAAAGGTGTGAAGGTCCTGGTCAGCCACGCAGTGCGTGGCTCTAAGGGTTGCACGGCACCGCGATGGGCCCAGCCACGCAAGGCGTGGCTCTACAACATGCGTAGAGCCACGCCCTGCGTGGCTGCGACGCCCCGGATGCGCCATAGAATGTCGGCACCACAACCATCCCCCAAGGACGCCCCATGCGCATCGGCTTGGCCGCCAACCGTCTGCACCACCACGACAAGCACGCCGCGCTGTTCCGTTGGCTGGGCCCCTGCGAGGCAGGCCTGCGCGAACTGGGCGTTGAACTGCATGCGGTGGGACGCACCTACGACGCCATCCAGCGCCTGGGCTTCCTCAAGGACCTCCCTGCCCTGCACCGCTACCCCAACGGCCGCGAGGGCGGCCTGATGAAGCTGGTGGCCGAGGTGGTGGGCATGGGCACGCCCGATCGCACCCTCGACGGCGCGATCTACCTGATGGACCCGGTAGACCCGTCTTCTGTGTTCCCCGAAGCCACCGCGCTCAAGCGCCAGTGCGTGATCCACGGCAAGCCGTTCATCTCCACCGTCGCCACCGCGCGCGACTGGATCGAGGTGGAACGGGTGCACGCGGGTCTCGCGGCAGACCCGGGCGCGGACGACCTGCATGCGTTCGACCGGCAGACCCTGGCCTTGATCGCCCACGATGCGATGAAGCCGGCCATGCTGGCCTTTGCCGACGAACACTTCGACGTGCTGGCGCGTTTCCAGCACCGCGTGGGCACCGGCACCACCGGGCAGCGACTGAACGAACTGGCCTGGAGCAAAGGCTGGCCGCAGGACCAGGAATGGGTCACCCGTTACCAGAGCGGCCCGATGGGCGGCGACGCGCAGATTGCCGACCGGGTGCTGGAAGGGCGCTGCCAGCGCGCGATTTTCTTTGAAGACCCGCATGTGGCGCGTCAGCATGAGGCCGACATCCAGCTGCTGGAGCGCGCGGTAACCACGGTGACCGACCAGGCGGTATGCATCACCGCCCCGCGCGTAGCCGCGCGCTGGGCCCAGGCCGCAACAAAGCGGGCACAGGGGAACCCGTAGAGCCACGCCCTGCGTGGCTTCGACCTACCCGGACACGTTCCAGCCACGCAGGGCGTGGCTCTACGGCAACCGGGTGTAGGGACACCCCATGCGTGTCCACGCGGTGCCGGGTTACAACAGCTGCCGTAGCATCGCCTTGAGCCTGCGCCCTTCCCGCTGGAAATAATCCCGCTCTTCCCGCCACGTCGGGAACCGTTGCTCCACCTCGTCCCAGAACGCCTGCGAATGATTGGCCTGGATCAGGTGACACAGTTCGTGCACCAGCACGTACTCGAACGCCGATGGCCGCCCCAGCACCAACGCCAGGTCCAGCGCCATGCTGCCATCCGGGGCCAGTGATCCCCACTGCGAGGACATCACCTTCAGACGCAGCCGCGCCGGCGCGCGCGGCAGGCCGGGCAGATAACGCGGCAGCCACTGGCCGACATCGGCGCGGGTCTGCGCCTCATAGAACTCGCGCAGCGTCCGCTTCAACATGGCGTCGGTACCGCGCGCCGGCCAATGCAGGCAGGCTTCGTCCACGCCCAGCTCGAAATGCGCGTATCGACCGGCTTCCCAGCGCAGCGGCAGCAGTTCCCCGCGCAACGGCAACAGCCCGGGTTCGCCGATCACCAGCGGCGGCGGCAGGTTGTGCGACTGGTAGTTGCGCAGTTGCTCGGACAACCAGCCCCGGTGTTCCTGCAGGAAGCGTTCACCCATCACCAGGCTGGCGCGTGGTGGCAGGGTCAGGCGCACGCCGCGCTCGTCGACGCTGAGCTTGATCCTGCGCGCGCGCGGATCGCGCACGCGCAGCACATCGATCTCGGCATCCTCCAGGCGCAGGCGAACGGTGTCGCGCTGCAGGGTGGGCGGGGCCGGTGAGATCAGGCGGCGAAGGAGTCCGGACATGGGCACAGCATAGCGCCGACCGGGGCCGGCGCATGTTCAGGCGGGACGAAGGCGATCAATCCGCCTTGCTGAGCTTGAACGCCTCTTCCAGCAGCAGGAACAGGCGACGGATCTCGCCGCTCTGCAGGGCGAAACGGGCGTCCAGCTCGGCGCGGCGGCCGTCGTCGTCGGCGTGTTCCAGCTGGTCCAGCGCGCCGTCCAGGAACTTCAGCTTGCGCACGATCAGGTCGTCACCCAGCACGAACGACAGGTTGTCCTCGAACACCAGGGCCAGCTTGGTGACCTGCTTGCCGGCGTCCAGGTGCTTGTCGATCTCGTCGCAGCGCAGCTCCTGGTGCTGGCACTTGACCACCGCACCGCCTTCCACCGGGTCCTTCATCTCGCACTCTTCGCCCAGGCTCAGCCCGGTCGGCAGC
>JAEXNZ010000002.1 GCA_023439425.1 Pseudomonadota bacterium | reverse complement strand
CCGTAGTGCCGGGCTTGCCCGGCAACGCCCCCCGCCAGCCGCCAGGCCCGCCATGAACGACTACGCTTTCCCCACCGACGCTGATCCCATCGCAGACACCCGCAAGTGGCTGGAGAACATTGTGATCGGGCTGAACCTGTGCCCGTTCGCCAAGGCGGTGTACGTGAAGGAGCAGGTGCGCTTCGTGCTGAGCGACGCCACCACGCCCGAAGCGCTGCTGGAAGAGCTGGCCGAGGAACTGGTGCTGCTGCGCGATACCCCGGCCGAGCAGATCGACACCACGCTGATCGTGCATCCGGAGGTCCTGACCGACTTCCTGGATTACAACGACTTCCTGGACAACGCCGACGCCGCCATCGAAGCACTGGACCTGCAGGGCATCCTGCAGGTGGCCAGCTTCCACCCGCAGTACCAGTTCGCCGGTGTGGCACCGGACGATGTCAGCAACTACACCAACCGCGCGCCCTACCCCACCCTGCACCTGCTGCGCGAAGACAGCGTCGAACGTGCGGTGGCAGCGTTCCCGGATCCGGATGTGATCGTGGAGCGCAACATCGCCACGCTCGACAAGCTGGGCGTGGAGGGCTGGACGCGCCTGCTCGGCCGCAAGGACACCCCGCCATGCCACTGACCCCGTCCGTTGCCGACTGGCCTGCACAACCGCTGCGCGACCGCGTGGTGGTGGTTACCGGCGGCGCGCAGGGCGTGGGCCGTGGCATTGCGCAGGCCGTGCTGGGTGCAGGCGGCAGCGTGATGATTGCCGATCTGGATGCCGATGCCGGCAAGGCCTGCCTGAAGGAATGGAACCTGCCCGAACGCGCTGCATTCCAGCGCGCGGACGTCGCCAGCGAACGTAGCGTGCAGGCATTGATCAATGCGACGCTGAAGCGATTCGGTCGCATTGACGGCGTGGTCAACAACGCCGGCATCGCCAGCGCGCATGGCACGCCACTGGCCGGGATGAGCATGGCCGAATGGCAACGTCGCCTGTCCAGCCTGCATGGGGCGTTCCTGTGCAGCAAGCACGCCCTGCCCGCCTTGAACGCGCAGGGCGGTGCGATCATCAACATCGCTTCGACCCGCGCATGGCAGTCTGAAGCGAACAGTGAAGCGTATGCGGCCGCCAAAGGTGGGCTGGTGGCGTTTACCCACGCGCTGGCAATCAGTGCCGGGCCGAAGGTACGGGTGAACAGTATCAGCCCCGGCTGGATCACCACCGATGCATGGCAGGCACCGTCACGCCGGCGTACGCCGAAGCTGTCGCGGCGTGATCATGCGCAGCATGCGGTGGGACGGGTCGGGCAGCCGGAGGATATCGGTGCTTTGGCGGTATTTCTGCTGTCGGACCTGGCCGGCTTCATTACCGGCCAGGACCATATCGTGGATGGCGGCATGAGCCGCACCATGATCTACGCCGACTGATCCAACCGGGTATCGACCAACGGTCGATACCTACCATGCATTCCCGGTAGGTACCGACCGTTGGTCGGTACCGTGCGATATCACCCGGCCATGCCGTTGTGGCGCAGCAGCGCATCCACCGTCGGTGCACGCCCACGGAACGCAGCGAAGTTCTCCGCCGCACTACGACTGCCACCGCGCGACAGCACCTCGTCGCGGAAGCGCTTGCCGGTCTCTGCCACCTTGCCGGGCGCTTCCTCGAACGCGGCATAGGCATCGGCACTCAGCACTTCAGCCCACTTGTAGCTGTAATACCCCGCCGCATAACCGCCGGCGAAGATATGGCTGAACTGATGCGGGAAGCGATTCCATGCTGGCGGCCGGTTCACCGCCACTTCGTCGCGAACCCGCTCCAGCAGCTGCAGCACGCTGTCCTGCGCGGGTGCGTATTCGCTGTGCAGTTGCATGTCGAACAATGCGAATTCCAGCTGACGCACGGTGAACATACCGCTCTGGAAGTTGCGCGCGGCCAGCATGCGGTCAAACAACGCGCGCGGCAGCGCTTCGCCGCTGTCCACGTGCGCGGTCATCGCCTGCACGCGGTCCCACTCCCAGCAGAAATTCTCCATGAACTGGCTGGGCAGCTCGACCGCGTCCCATTCCACGCCGTTGATGCCGGCCACACCCAGCTCGCCCACGCGGGTCAGCAGCTGGTGCAGGCCATGGCCCATTTCATGGAACAGGGTGGTCACTTCGTCATGGCTGAAAGTGGCCGGCTTGCCATCGCTGCCACGCCCGAAGTTGCAGACCAGATACACCAGCGGGGTCTGCACGCCGTGCGCGGTGTCGCGGCGGTTGCGGCAGTCGTCCATCCAGGCCCCGCCGCGCTTGCCTTCGCGTGCGTAGAGATCCAGATAGAACTGACCGACCAGCGCGCCCTGCGCGTCCACCACGCGGTAGAAGCGCACGTCCGGATGCCAAACAGGAGCCACGTCCGGCTGCACCTCCAACCCGTACAGGCTGCGGATGACGCTGAACAACCCCTTCAGCACCTTGGGCTCGGTGAAGTACTGCTTCACTTCCTGCGCGGAATAGCTGTAACGCGCCTGCTTCAGCTTTTCGCTGGCATAGGCCAGGTCCCAGGCTTCCAGCGTTTCCAGGCCCAGTTCTTCGCGGGCGAAGGCTTCCAGTTCCGCGCGGTCGCGTTGTGCATAGGGCTTGGCGCGCGTGGCCAGATCGCGCAGGAAGGCCAGCACCTGGGCCGCGTCGTCGGCCATCTTGGTGGCAATGGAGTACTCGGCATAGTTGGCAAAGCCGAGCAGTGTTGCCAGCTCGGCGCGCAGCGCCAGCACGCGGTCGATGTTACCGCTGTTGTCCAGTGCGCTGTCGCCGAACTCGGAGGCACGCAGCGCGTTGGCGCGGTACAGCGCCTCACGCAGCGGGCGGTGCGACGCATAGGTCTGCACCGGCAGGTAGCACGGCATCTGCAGGGTGAGCTTCCACCCGGCCTTGCCGTCCTTTTCCGCGCCCGCACGGGCGGCGGCCACCACGTCCTCCGGCAGGCCCGCCAGCTCGGCGGCGTCTTCGACGATCAGCGACCACGCATCGGTAGCATCCAGCACGTTCTGTGAGAACTTCGCCGACAACGCCGACAGTTCCTCGCGGATGGCGCTGTAACGCACCTTGCCAGCGTCATCCAGCTCGGCACCGCCCAGGCGGAAATCGCGCAGCGCGTTGTCCAGCACCTTGCGCTGGGCAACGTCGAACTGCGCGGCTTCGGCACTGGCTGCCAGCGTACGGTACTGCTCGAACAGCTTCAGGTTCTGGCCCAGCGCGCTGCCGAAGCGGGTCACCTTGGGCAGATTGGCGTTGTAGGCTTCACGCAGCTCCGGCGTATTCACAACGCCCTGCAGGTGCCCACCCTGGCCCCAGGCCCGCCACAGGCGTTCGGTGGCATCGTCCAGCGGCACCACGAAGGTCTCCCAGGTAACCGGGCTCACCGTTTCGGCCTGCTTTACTGCCGCTTCGGCCTGCTCCAGCAGGGCATCGATCGCCGGGGCGATGTGCGCGGGCTGGATGGCATCGAAGCGCGGCAGGCCCGAGAAGTCGAGCAGCGGATTGGCGGGGGTCACAGGCATCTCCAGACAGCGGGTCAATGCACACGATATGGCACTGGGTGCGGGCAGGCACAAGGCCCGGATG
>JAEXNZ010000483.1 GCA_023439425.1 Pseudomonadota bacterium | reverse complement strand
GGCCAAGCTGGCCAATATCCGCACCGAGCTGAGCGCGCTGGAAAAAACCTGGCTTGCGCACCCGGCCGGGGTGAAGGACATCGCCAAGCTGCGTGCCGACCTCAAGGCGGTCAACGAACGCCTGTGGGACATCGAGGACAACATCCGACTGCAGGACAAGGCCCAGGATTTCGGTCCGGCCTTCATCGAGTTGGCCCGCAGCGTCTACCTGCAGAACGATGAGCGCGCCCGGATCAAGAAGGACATCAACCTGGCGCTGGGCTCGGCGTACGTCGAAGAAAAGTCCTACAGGCACGTTTAACGGCGGGCACCGCCGATCACCCTGTTACCGGTGATCGGCCACATACCGTTCAAACGCGGCAATGCCGTCCTCGACGGTGATCAACTCCATCACGTCGTCGAATTCGATCTTGGTGCCCCATTTCAGCTCGGCCCCCGGCTTGCCCAGGTATTTGCGGGCCGCATCGTCATAGCGGTTCACGCAGTAGCGGCGGTCCGAGTACGGGCCGCTGCGGTGCGGGTTGCTGGCCGCATGCAGGCCCAGCACCTTGGCCCCCATCGCATTGGCAATGTGCATCGGGCCCGAATCCGGGGTCATCACCAGTGCCGCGCGGGCCAGCAGGGCCGGAAGCTGCTTCAGCGTGTCCTTGCCCACCAGGTCCAGTGCCGGGGTCTGCAGCTGGGCCTGGATGGCGTCGGCCATGTTCCGCTCCAGCTCGCTGCGGCCGCCGCACAGCACCACCCGCCAGCCGCAGCTGGCCGCGTGATTGGCCACCGCCGCATAGCGGTCGGCATACCAGTTGCGGCGCACATGGCTGGAGCAGGGCGAGATCATCAGCACCGGGCGGCCATCGTCGTCCCACTGCGCCTGGGCCCAGTCCACCGCCGCCTGTGGCACCGCCAGGTCCCAGCTCACCTCGGTCTGCTTCAGCCCCAGCGGCTCGCAGAAGCTGCCCATCGCATCCAGTACATGGATGCCCGGGCGGTCGGCAATGCGTTCGTTGATGAAAAGCCCGTGCAGGTCCTTGGAGCGGGCTTTGTCGTAGCCGATCCGGCGTCTGGCCGGGACAAATGCGGACAACACGTTGGCCCGGAAGGCGACCTGCATCTGCAGCAGCGCCTCGAAACGGCCCGGCGGCAGGCTCTGGCGCAGGGCGCGCATGCCTTGCAGGCCGGTCTTCTTGTCGTAGGTGTGGAAGACCACGCCGGGCAGGCCGTCGAGCAGTTTCTGGCCCACCTTGTCGATGATCCAGTGCAGTTCCGTGCCCGGCAGGCCGCGCTGCAGGGTGCGCACCAGGGGTACCACATGGGTCACATCGCCCAGCGCCGACAAACGCAAAAGACACAAGGAAGAGGACGTTGGTGCCATGGTGTTGTTAGACTCGAAGGAATGGTCGCATTCGACGCCACTGAAGCGCTGACGCCCTGCCGCGATGGACGCGGTATGGGTGCCATTCTGTTCGACCGCGAACGCCTGCGGCAAGCCGACATGAGCCTGTTCGCTCCGGCGCACTGGGGCGAGCGCGCGCGGCCGGTGGGCGATGGTGGCCGCGGTGGGGCCTGGTTCGTGGACGCGCCGATCGGTCATTGCGTGCTGCGGCACTACCTGCGCGGCGGACTGGCCGCCAAGCTCAGCCGTGATCAATACCTCTGGCGCGGGGCCAACCGCACCCGCAGCTTCGCCGAGTTCCGCCTGATGCGCGCGTTGCGCGCACAGAAGCTGCCGGTGCCGCGACCGATTGCCGCGTTCTACATGCGCGAGGGCGTGCGTTACCGTGCCGCGATCCTGATGGAGCGCCTGGAAGGCGTGCGCTCGCTGGCCGACCGCGCGCTGGTGGCCGGGCGCGGCGCTCCGTGGGAAGAAACCGGCCGTCTCATTGCTCGGTTCCACCGGGCCGGGCTGGACCACGCCGACCTCAACGCCCACAACATCCTGTTCGACGCCAACGGTCATGGCTGGTTGATCGACTTCGACCGCGGCGTGCAGCGCATTCCCGCCACCGCGTGGCGCGAGCGCAATCTCAAGCGCCTGCACCGTTCGCTGATCAAACTGCGCGGTGAGCGCAGCTATGAGGAAGTGGAAAAAGACTTCGCGCGCCTGCGACGCGCCTACGACCTGGCCTGGAACCGGGGCTACTGATGGACTGGGCATTGCGCTTCATGGGGGTCGGCAACGCGTCGGCCGTGCAGCTGGGTTCGCCGATGGCGGTGATCGAGCGCGGGGGCACGCCCTGGCTGACCATCGACTGTGGCGGGGAAGGCCTGACCGCCTACCAGGCCCAGTACGGGCAGATGCCACAGGCGCTGTTTGTCACCCATGTGCACCTGGATCACGTGGCCGGCTTCGAGCGCCTGTTCGTGGACGCCTACTTCTCACCCCAACGGCGCGGCAAGATCCGTCTGTATGTGCCCGCTACCGTGGTGCCGCTGCTGCACAAGCGGGTAGGGGACTACCCCAACGTGCTGGCCGAAGGCGGAGCCAATTTCTGGGATGCCTTCCAGCTGATCGTGGTCGGTGACGCCTTCTGGCACGACGGCGTGCGCCTGGAAGTGTTCCCGGTGCGCCACCATTGGCCGGAAACCGCGTACGGCCTGCGTCTGCAGGGCGCGCTGGTATGGAGCGGCGATACCCGGCCGAATCCGGAAATGCTCGCCCGATACGCCAACGACAACGAGCTGATCGCCCACGACTGCGGCCTGCACGGCAATCCATCGCACACCGGCGTGGACGATCTTGAGCGCGAGTATTCGCCTGAGCTGCAGGCGCGGATGATGCTGTACCACTACGCCAGCGAAGCCGACGGCGAGGCGCTGCGCGCCCGCGGCCATCGCGTGGCCGTGCCGGGTGAGTGCGTGTCACTGGCCGTGCCGACGGCACCCACCCCGACCGCCTGAAAAACCGGCTCCCGAAACGGGTGACGGCCCCGCCGGCTGACCTCGGCGCCCGCGTCGATCGATACCGTTGCTGCCTTCCGGCCCTGGCGGGATTTTCGATCTAGCGTCGCGAGGGGCCGACGGGGCCGCCATAGAGACGTTGCACCGAAGTGCAGTCCGCCATTCTAGCACAAACAAAAGCCTGAACCCTCTGTAGCCTGCCAGCTGCCGCAACTCCCGGCAGCTCTCCCCATTAGCTAGAATCCACCCCACGTAGAGCGGGGCTTGCCCCGCCGCACGTAAAAACGGAGGAACGACCTCCCCCATCACGGGTATCACTGACCAGGACGGCCTGGCCCCATCAAAGGAGGCCACCATGGCCTGGATCTATCTACTCGTTGCCGGCGTCCTGGAAATCGTCTGGGCGTTCTCCATGAAGCAGTCCGAAGGCTTCAGCAAGCTCACCCCCTCGCTCATCACCTTCACCGCCATGGCCGCCAGCTTCTGGCTGCTCGCCCTGGCCATGCGCAGCCTGCCGTTGGGCACCGCGTACACCATCTGGACCGGCATCGGTGCCGTCGGCGCGTTCATCGTCGGCATCGTGTTCCTCGGCGAGCAGGTCACCGCCATGCGCATCGGTGCCGCCGTGCTGATCGTCAGCGGCCTGGTCCTGATGAAGCTCTCCAGCAGCTGACGCGCGGTTCGGAAATCGCGCCGCATCCGCGCGGCGCGACTATTCGCCAGACCTGTCCCCCTCCGTAGAGCCACGCCCTGCGTGGCTTCGCGGTGCATGACCCCGCGAGGTGTTTCCGTCCGAATCCGGCCAGCCATCCGGCCACGGAAAGCGCACACTCACGCTTCCCACCCCGAGGTCCCGGACATGAGCAACCTGCACGCCCGCTTCGCCGAACTCCACACAACCCACACCCTGCTGGTCCTCCCCAACGCCTGGGACGCCGGCAGTGCCCGCCTCGCCCAGGAACAGGGCGCGCAGGCCGTCGGCACTACCAGCGCCGCCATGGCGTGGTCCTGCGGCTACGCCGACGGCAGCGCCTTGCCGCGTACCGCACTGCTGCAGCGTGTTGCGGAAATCGTGCGTGCCACATCGGTACCGATCACCGTCGATATCGAAGACGGCTACAGCGATGATCCACAGCAGGTGGCGGCGTTGGCAGTTTCTCTGGTCGAACTCGGCGTGGTCGGCATCAATCTTGAAGACGGCACCGGTGCGCCTGCGTTGCTGGCTGACAAGATCACCGCGATCCGCGCCGCGCTCGCGGGCCGCCCGTTGTTCATCAACGCGCGCACCGATGTGTATCTGCGCGGCCTCGCCGAAGGGCAGGCGGCGATTGCAATGAGCTTGGAGCGCTTGCAGTCGTATGCCGCTGCGGGTGCCAATGGCGCGTTCGTACCGGGTTTGAAGGAGCCTGCCGATATCGCCGCCGTGGTGGCGGGCATCGCATTGCCCCTCAATGTCATGTGGCTGCCGGGTATCGGCACCCATGCAGTACTGCAGGCCGCCGGTGTGCGTCGACTCAGTGCCGGCCCGGCGTTGTTTGCACATGCGTGGAGTGCGGTGGAAACGGCGACCCGTGCGATGTTCGATGACGCGCTGGCCATGCCAGCAACCCCGCCCAGCTATGCCGCTTTGAATGCACTCTTCAGTGCACCGTAGAGCCACGCCCTGCGTGGCTTCGCGATGCCGGATCAAACGCGGTCGGACAATGCCAGCACCATCTCCACCGCGTCCAATCCCGGGCCATGGCCGTCGGCAACCACATTGACGACGGCAAACCCCAGGCCAGCATAGAACGCCTGTACATGCTGGCTGGTGTTCAAAGTCACCCGGCGTTTCCCCATGGCCTGCGCCTGCTCAATGCGTGCCAACGCGAGCGCTTTGCCGACGCCCTGACGATGCAGGCCTCGATCCACCATGCCCCAGACGAAGCCGGCGGTTTCCTCATCCAGACTGGCGAGGCCGCCGCAGGCGACGATCTGGCCGTCGCGTTCCACTACAACGTAATCGTGCGCGCGCTGTGATTCCTGCAGGAAGCCGACGAATCCTTCGCGCTCATGCGGGGCAAAGAAGCGCGGCGTGTTGCTGTCGAAGACGTGCAGGCAGTGGATGGCGTCGTTGTGGTGGTAGGGGCGAAAGGTAGTCATACGCGCATTGTGTCGTAGAGCCACGCCCTGCGTGGCTTCGGGGTGATGGGTCAAGCGAAGAGCAGCCACGTAGGGCGTGGCTCTACGTGTCGAACGCGATTGGATGGTGGCCGCTTCGTTCTCCGGGGATTGCGGGGCCATGTATGTGCCACGCCCCTGCGCGCGCGGCTTGGTCACGGGCATCGCGTCCAATTGAAGCCATCCATCTGGAGGCACAAGCCCCTCTGTTGAGGGGCTGCCCAGACAGGGGCGGGGAGAGGCAGGCAAAGGGGAGGGGCCCAGACGTTGCGAAGCAAGGTCTGGGGCGACGCGCGCAGCGCCGTCGCATCCCCCGCCACAAAAAAAAAAAAGGCAGCCCGCAGGGCAGCCCATTTGTT